>VAYK01000091.1:6025-8954 GCA_005884985.1 Actinomycetota bacterium
GCTGGAAGCCTCGGACGTCGAGACGAGTCGCGAGGGACCGTCGTTCACCTTCCACACGCTGGAGCTGTTGAGGGACGCGCGGCCAAACGACGAGTTCGTGTTCCTGATGGGGGCCGACATGGCGGCGGACCTGGAGGGTTGGCGCAACCCCCAACGCCTCCTGGAGGTGGCGCGGCTGGGGATCGCCGCACGGCCGGGGACGGTCTTGGACGATGCCGAGGCGGCACTCGAACGGCTCGGCGGTCAGGAGCGGGCCGAGATCGTGAGGATGCCTGAGATCGGCGTCTCCTCGACCGGCATCCGTCGGCGCGTGGCCTCGGGGCGGCCGATCCACCACCTCGTCCCCGATGCCGTGGTGGACTTCATCGACGAGCGAGGTTTGTACCGGGCGTGACCGCGGTGCTCGATAAAGGGCAGGACCGGCTCCCCTCGGAGGCGGTGGCGCGGCGGATCGCGGAAGTCGCCGACGCCAAGCAGGCCCAGGATGTGGTCGTGCTCGACATGCGGAGCCTGGTCGGCTACACGGACTTCCTGGTCATCTGCACCGCGCGCAATGAGCGCCTGGCGAAGGCGATCCACGAGGAGGTCTACCAGCGGCTGAAGCACGACGACGGCTTGCTGCCGGCCACGGTCGAGGGGGAGGGGGCGGCGCGATGGGTGCTGATGGACTACCTCGACTGCGTGTTCCACGTGTTCGTGCCGGAGCTGCGGGACCGCTACCGGCTCGAGGTGCTCTGGGGCGAGGCGCCGAGGCTCGCGTTGGGCGCCGAGACGGGCGCCGGCGGTTGCAGCGCGGCTCACGGCTGACGGCGCGCATTGCCGTCCGGCCCGCGGCCTAGCGTTGGCGTATGGTGAGTGTTCAACGCCAGGAGCACGATGGGCACTAAGGGTCGGTTCGGGAGATCTCTGTTTGGCTACCGTCCGCGCCAGGTGGACGAGGCGATCGCCGATCGCGAGAAGGGCCTCAAGGCGGCGAAGGGGCGGCTCGCCGGTGCCGAGCGGCGGGTCGTGGAGCGCGACGCCGAGCTCGACGCTCGTCGTGCGGAGCTGGAGAGAGGCGAGCGGCGGATCCGCGAGCTGGACCAGGTGTCGGCCAGGCTCGCGGAGCGGGTGGTGGCGCGCGAGGTGGAGCTGCGCGAGATCCGGGCGGAGCTTGCCCACGCGCGCGAGCGGAGCGACGAGAGCCTACAGGCGCTGACGGCGCTGGCGGACGAGCTGGAGACGGTACGGCGCCAGGCGCGCGGCCAGGCGACGAGAATCCGGTTGCGGGCGCTGCGCGAGGCCGCCGAGCTCACGGAGCGGATCGGCGAGCTGGGCCGTCATCCCGGCGAGGTGCGTGAGGGGCTGATCGAGTCGCTGCAGGAGGCGATCGAGAGAGTCGGCGCGGATTCCGAGCAAGAGGAGATCCCCGACCTGGTCGGCATGATCGCCGCCGCGAACGGCCACGTGGAGCGTGAGCCGGGCGAGCTGTTCGAGGGGCTGGTCGAGGTGGACGTGGGGCCGTTGAGCGACTTCTCGCAGCTGGTCGGGTTCGAGGACGCGGCCGGCGGGATCGGCGCGATGTCGGAGATCTCGGTGAAGCGCTTCAAGCAGGGACGGGCGACGCTGGCGATGAGGTTCAAGCAGCCGGTCGAGTTGCTGCGTGAGCTCGAGGATCGGGCCCCGTTCGTGTTCAAGGTTCGGGACCGGCGCTCGGACCGGCTCGTCCTGGACGTCGGCGAGTAGTCGCGCCTCCGCGGTAGGGTGCGGCGATGGAGCTGACCGCGTCGGCGAACGGGATCGAGATGGTCTACGAGGCGTTCGGCGATCCGGCCGACCCGACGGTGCTGTTGATCATGGGTCTCGGGGTGCAGATGCTGGGCTGGGACGCCGAGTTCTGCGAGCTGCTGGCGGGGCGGGGGTGCCGGTGGCGATGTCAGCTCGGCCGGCTACACGCTCGACGAGATGGCGGACGACTGCGTCGGGCTGCTCGACCACCTGGGCGTCGAGGGGGCGCACGTGGTCGGTGCCTCGCAGGGCGGGATGATCGCCCAGGCGCTGGCGATCCGGCATCCGGGGCGGGTGCTGTCGCTCGCCTCGATCATGTCCACGACGGGGGATCCGGCGGTCGGGCAGCCGCATCCGGAGGCGCTGCCCGCGCTCTTGGCGAGGCCGCCGGCGGATCTCCAGGAGTACGCGGAGTTCGTAGTCGGGGCGTTCCGGATCATCGGCTCGCCGGGGTTCGAGGCCGACGAGGAGAAGCTCAGGGAGCGGGCGCGGGCGAGCTTCGAGCGGGGCTACTACCCGGATGGGACGGCGCGCCAGCTGCTGGCGATCCTCGCCTCGGGGGATCGGACCGAAGCGCTGCGGCGGCTGGACGTGCCCACCGTGGTGATCCACGGGACGGACGACATCCTGATCGACGTCTCGGGGGGGGAGGCGACCGCGGCGGCGATTCCGAGGGCCAGGCTGGAGCTGATCCCCGGCATGGGCCACGACCTGCCGCGCCAGCTATGGCCCCGATTCGTCGATCTGATCGCCGAGAACGCGGCTCGGGCGGTTCCGCAGGCGCAGTCCTGACCCACCCCCGGCTCACATTCGACACAGCAATCACAAGGACACTGTCGCGGAGGCGGCGAAGCACACGCGCGACGATCTGATCGTCGATCTGAGGCCGCGGCTGCTGCGAGAATCTCGACAGCTCTACCTGCCGGCGGTGAGCCGCTTGTCGATGGCAGGAGCGGCCTGAGCCTGCGCGTCGCAGCGCCTCGGAACGGCCAGCGGGCGTCGCTACACTGGGCCGGCGATCACCTTCTATCTGGGGCTATAGCTCAGCTGGTAGAGCGTTCGGCTGGCAGCCGAAAGGTCGGGGGTTCGAGTCCCCCTAGCTCCACTACTACTCACGATCCGTGGTTGATGGATCACCAAGTCGGTGCCCACCGGTTCCGCA
>VAYK01000093.1 GCA_005884985.1 Actinomycetota bacterium
CCGTAGTAGGAGTCGTTGTCCTCGCCGTTGATCGCGTAGACGTCGGCTCCGTAGCGGTCGACCAGGGCGGCGGCCACGTCGTCCTGGGTGGAGAGCGGGTTAGACGCGCAGAGCACCACCTCGGCGCCGCCGGCCACGAGCGTGCGGGCGAGGTTGGCGGTCTCGGTTGTCACGTGCAGGCAGCAGGCCATCGTGATCCCGTCCAGGGGCCGCTCGTTTGCGAAGCGTTCGCGGATCGTTCGCAGCACGGGCATCTGGCGATCTGCCCACTCGACCCGGCGCTGGCCGTCGTCGGCCAGGGCGATGTCGGCGATGTCGTAGCTCTTCTCGGCGGTTGCCAAACGATTCCTTTCCGTCGGGATGAGCTGCGAAGGATAGGGGCACGACCCCGCCCCCGGGGCCGTTACGGTGGGCCCATGGACGATCCGATGCCCGTCAACGCTGAGGTGTCCGTTCCATTGTCCGAGATCGAGATCCGCACCAGCCGCTCGTCGGGCCCCGGCGGCCAGCACGCGAACGTGACCGCTTCCCGGGTGGAGGCGGTGTTCGAGATCGCGGCGTCGGCGACGCTCACCGACGACCACAAGCAACGCCTCGCCGCCCGCCACGGCGAGCGGGTCACCGCGGTCGCCCAGGACGCCCGCGGCCAGGCCCGAAACCGTGAGCTTGCCCTGGAGCGCCTGCGCGAGAAGCTCGCCGCCGGGCTGGCGGTGCCTCGCAAGCGGCGGCCGACGCGGCCGGGGCGAGCGGCGAGGGAACGACGGTTGGATCACAAGCGCCGTACCGCCGAGCGCAAGCGCACGCGGCGGCCCCCTCCGATCGACGAGTAGGCGGCTTCGCGGTGTCCATGGATGGCGCTTTCCTGGCGCTATGCGCAAGGAAAGCGCCACGCCACCCCAGGATTACTCGTAGCTGATCGCCCGGATCACGTCGAGGCGGGCCGCGCGGCGGGCCGGGAGGATCGAGGCGATCAGGCCGAGAACGATGCCCGCGATGCTGACGAAGACCATCGTCGAGACCGGCGGACGGTACTCCACCCCGGGGATGCCCGATGACAGTCCCTGGAGCAGCGCGTAGCCGAGCCCGGTACCAACGGCGATCCCGAGCAGGGCCCCGATCAGCCCGATCACCAGACTCTCGTCGGCGATCGAGCGGCGCACCTGCCAGCGGGAGGCCCCGAGCGCCCGCAGCACGCCGATCTCGCGGGTGCGCTCGATCACCGACATGGTCAGCGTGTTGACGATCCCGAAGAGACTGGCGAAGATCGCCACGCCAACGATCGCGTAGAAGATCCCGAACTGTTGGTTCACCTGGTCCTCGACCTTCGACTTCAGCTCGTCGTTGGAGAGCACGGCCAGGTTCGGGTAGTCGTGCCTGACGATTCGATCCACCCGGTGGCGCAGGACCGGGCGGGCCGCGGCCGAGGTCGCCTTCAGGGCGAGCTCGGAGTCCGCCGTGACGCCGTAGACGCCACGCAGCGTGCCCAGGGACATGCTCACGGTCTGGCCGCCGAACACCACCGTGTCGACGATCCCCGCCACCCGCGTCCGCCGCGTTCCCGACGGCCCTCGCAGCGTGATCGGGTCGCCCACCCCGAGCCCGGTCTCGTCCGCCCATCCCTTCCCGAGGGTGACCCAGCCGTGCTCCATGCGATCGAACGCCTGCGAGCGCGATGTTCCCTCGATGTTGGTCTGGTCCACCTGCTCGTACTGCGCCGGGGCGAACCCGAGCAAGAGCCCGTCCGAGCGCTTCTTCTTCGGCGACCCGGGGAGGTCGCTCGTGAACAGGAACCGCTCGCGGGCCACGACCTTGGCCTCCGGGATACGGGCGAGGCGGTTCCGGAGGCCCTTGGCGATCGTCTGCTGGGGCCCCTGCCCCGGCGCCAAGCCCTGTGGCTGAACGGTGAGGTCGCGGGCGAAGTCGCGGTCGAACTCGTCCGAGATCGTTTTCAGGAAGCTGGAGCCGAGGCTGTTCACGGCGACCACCAGGGCGAGGCCGATCATCAGCGCCGTCGCCGTGGCTGCCGTTCGCCCGGGATCGGAGCGGGCCGCGTCGGCGGCCAGGCGACCCTCGACCGGGAACAGGCGGCGGAACGGCCAGGACAGCGCCCTGACCAGAGGCCGAATCACGAACGGGGCGACCATCGCGATGCCGAAGAAGATCGCCAGCGTTCCCAGCATCCCGGCGGCGGCGACGATCGTCGTGGTCTCGTCGGCGGCGCCGAGCCAAAATGCGCCCGCGAGCCCGAGCGGGATCAGGACCGCGCCGAGCACGGCGCGGCGGGCCCTCAGCCTCGCGCGCAGCCCCTCGGTTCCGAGCACGGCCCTGATCGGCGAGGTTCGCCCCGCGCGCCGCGCCGGATAGAGCGCCCCGAGAACAGCCGTGATCAGGCCCGTCGCGAGGGCGGCGACTGGCGCGAAGCCCGAGAAGGAGAGGCGCCCGACCGGAAAGTTGAGCGTTCGCATCAACTCAATCAAGCCGAGCGCCAGCGCGACGCCGAGGCCGAGCCCGATCGCAGCGCCCAGGAGGCCGAGTAGGGCAGCCTCGCGGAGCACCGAACCGGTGATCCTCCAGCGACCGGCGCCCAGCGTGCGCAGCATGCCGATCTCCCGCGTCCGCTGGAAGACGGTCATGTTGAAGGAGTTGAAGATCAGAAAGCCGCCGACGAACAGCGCCATCGCCGCGAAGAAGTAGAGGATCGCGTTGAAACCCTGGAGCTGCGACTCTACGTCGGCGCTTTTTTGGCCCGGCGTCTCGACCTTGACCCCCCGCGGCAAGCGGCGACGTAGGTCGTCTTGGACGCGGGAGATCGTGTCCTCGCCGCCGGCCACCACGATGTCCACCTCGTCCCACACGGACGGCCTGTCCATCACCCGGCGGGCGGGGCCGAGCGGCATCCTGGCGAATCCCTGCCCGCCGAAGTCGAGCCCGCTGGAGAACTGGAACAGGCCGACCACCCGCGGGCGCTTGACGCCGACTGGGGTCGCTAGCCGCAACCGGTCGCCGAGATGGATGTCGTTGGCGTCAGCCCAGCTCTTCTGGAGGTCGATTTCCAGCCCGCGCTGGGACCGGCGCCCCGCGACGATCTGCGCGTCGGACAGCCCCGCCGCGTTTGGGCTCTCGCCGGCCACGTTGAGCTGGTTGCCGGCATCGTTCGAGGCGGTACCCGCGCGGTCGACGAGGGTGAAGACGCTCGTCACCTGCCCCTGGGCCTCGTCGACGTGGGGCGTTCGCCTCACCTTGCCAAGCGTCGAGTGGCGAACCGAGTCGCCACCGACTCCGGAAACGATCAGGTCGGTTCGCCCGTAGACCGAGTCGAACAGGTCGTTGAATGTGCGGTGGATGGTCACCGTGAGCAGCAGGACGCCGAGGATCATCGCCACGCCGAGCACGATCCCGGCGGTGGTCAAAAGCGAGCGCAGGCGCCGGGCGCGCACCTGCTTGAAGGCCAGGGAGCCGAAGGAACGCATCAGGGAGTGCGAGAGTCGAGCTCGGCCAGGGCGGCGATCACGCGGTCGGTGGAACCGCCCTCGAACTCGCCGGCGAGCCTACCGTCGCGCAGGAAGACGACGCGGCTCGCGGTCGCCGTGGCCGTGGGGTCATGGCTGACGATGACCAGCGTCTGACCCTCGCTCTCGTTCAGCTCGCGCAACAGGCCCAGTACCTCGGCGCTGGCGCGTGTGTCGAGGTTGCCGGTGGGCTCGTCGGCGAGCACGATCTCGGGCTCGGTGAGGAGCGCACGCGCAATCGAGACGCGCTGCTGCTCGCCACCGGAGAGCTCGGCCGGGAGGTGACTGGCCCGCTCCCCCAGGCCGACCCGGTCGTGCAGCTCCTTGGCTCGCGTGCGCATGGCGTCGTCGCGCCGTCCCGCGATCAGCGCCGGCAGCAGCACGTTCTCCTCGGCGGTCAGCGAGGGCAGCAGGTTGAAGAACTGGAACACGAAGCCGATCTTTTCCCGACGCAGCCTGGTGAGCTCGCCATCGCCGAGGCCGTCGTAACGCTGGCCGGCGAGCAGGATCTCGCCCGAGCTCGGCGTGTCCAGCGCACCCAGCAGGTGCAGCAGGGTGCTCTTCCCCGATCCAGAGGGACCCATGATCGCGGCCATCTCACCGCGTGCGATCTCTAGGCTGACGCCTTCGAGGGCGTGCACGGCCGTCTCGCCCTCCCCGTAGACCTTGGTCAGGTCACGAGTCTCGAGCGCCGGCGTGCTCACCCCAGCATTGTGCCGTTCGCTCATGCGAGGCCCGCATCTAAGGTCGGCCGAGCTCCTCCTTGAGTCGCTCGATCGCCTCGATCGGGGAGGGGTCGACGCCCCGGCGGGCGGCGAGATGGAGCGACAGCAGGTCGCCGAGCATCACCGCCCACAGGAGCCGCTCGGTACGGCTCTCGCCCTCGGTTTCCAAGCGGGCGACGGCTGCGGAGTCGCCCTCGACCAGCTTCGCGGTCAGCTCGAAGCGCTGTCTCACCCGCGGGTGCTGGTCGCGGTCTTCGAGGAAGACGGCGCTCAGGCACCCGGACTCGCGCGCGCCGTCCCAACCGACGATCTCGTTGTGATCGGCCTCGGGCAGCGAGGAGGCGAACGCCGGAAGCTTGGCGTTCTCGTTGATCTGGGTCTTCCAGCGAACCGCGACGGGGGTTGTGAGGTCGGCGCCGTAGATCACCGGGAACGAGCCCTCCAGCCGCTCGGCCAGGTCGGCCGCAAGCGCGGCGAGGGCGTCGCTTGCTTCCCTCAGGTGGGCCGCCGAGCTGTCGATCTCGGTTCGGATGCCCGGCGCGGCGCCCACCAGAGCGGCGACCTCCGCCGCGACGGTGAACAGGTAGCCGACCGCCGCACGGGGCTGGAGGCCGGCTGGCAGCCCGATCACCGGAACGCGGTCGCGCCGGGCCGTATCGGCGAGCTTCCCCCCGGTGGCGGCGACTATTCGCCGGGCGCCGAGCGCCTCGGCCGCCTCGTAACAGGCGATCGTCTCCTCCGTGTCGCCGGAATAGCTCGAGCAGAGCACCGCACGGTCGGGAAGCATGCACGGGGGGAGCTCGTAGCCGCGTTCGGTGGTCAGCGGCCGGCTGAGGCGATTGCCGAATGCGACGGCGGCGAGGTCGCCGCCGATCGCCGACCCGCCGATGCCGCAGACGACGAGGCCACCCGCGGCATCGAACGGCCCGAGCTTCGCCGACTCGACCCGCCACAGCGCGTCCGAGAGGTGGTCCGGGAGGGCGAAGACGTCGTCGAGCTGGTTGGAGCGATCGGTCGCTCGAACCTGGGCCAGAGCATCGCTCACGACGCGACCTCGCCCGGGCCCAGGCGGGCCCCGTCGGCGATCGCGACGCCGGCCTCGATCCGCGCCCCCTCGCCGATCACCGCGCCCGCCTCGATCCGCGCCCCCTCGCCGACCTCGACGCCGGGTGCCAGGATCGCCTCGTGGACGCTTGCCTGGGGCCCGATCCTGCAATCGCTCAGCACCACCGAACTGGACACGTTCGCCCGCTCGCCGATCTCGGACCGGTGGCCGATCACCGCCCGGGCCCCGACCGCGGCACCGGCGCCGACCGCGACCTCCGTCTCCAGCAGGGCGGGCGGATTGACGCTGGCGGCGGGATCGACCACCGCTCCGTCCTCGACCAGCAGCCCGGCGCCGCCGACGCGCGTGCTGGCTGCGGTCTGCACCCGGCCCTCGAGGATGTCCCAGCTTGCCTGCAGGTAGCGCTCAGGGGTGCCGACGTCCATCCAGTAACCATCCAGCCGGTGACCGTACAACCCCTGGCCGACCAGGCGCGGGAAGATCTCGTGCTCGATCGAGACCGGCTTGTGCGGCGGGATCGACTCGATCACGCTGCGCTCGAGCACGTAGGCGCCGGCGCTGATCTCGTCGGTGTCGATCTGGCCCGGGTCGGGCTTCTCGACGAACTGGAGCACCTCGCCCTCGGCGCTCGCCGGGCTGGTGCCCGGGCCCGCCGGCCCTCCCGTGCGGCGGACGAGGCCGTAGGAGCTCGGATCCTCGGACGGGTGGAGCGCCAGCGTGGCCGCTGCCCCACGCTCATCGTGCGCCCGGATCAGCGCGCTCAGGTCCAGGTCGGACAGCAGATCGCCGTTGAGGACCAAGAGGCGGTCGCCGAGCAACCCCTCGTCGGCGGCGAGGCGCAGCGGTCCCGCGGTGTCCAGTGGCTCGGGCTCCTCGACGTAGCGGATCCGAGGGCCCCGCCCGCCACCCTCGCGGAGCACCTCTCGCAGCGGGTCAGCGCCAAAGCCGCAGGCCATCACCACGTCGGTGATCCGATGCCGGGCAAGCCACTCGACGATGTAGCGGATGAACGGCCGGTCCACCAGCTGCAGCGCCGGCTTCGGTCGGGTGAGCGTCAGGGGGCGCATCCGGGTGCCCTCGCCGCCCACCAGGACCAGGGCCTGCATCAGCGCTGTGGCGATTTCGCGCCCCGGTCGTCTTCGCCGGCGTTGCTCGGCGGCCCTCCGCCCCCGTTCGGCCGCCCGATCCCCTCGTAGGCGAAGCCGGCCGCGCGCACCTTGTCGGGATCGAGGAAGTTGCGCCCGTCGATCAGCAGCGGGTTGGCCATCCGCTTTGCAAGCGAGGCCCAATCCAGCTCGGCGAACTCCGGCCACTCGGTGACCAGGATCGCCGCATTGGCGCCCTCGAGGGCCTGCTCCGCGGAGTCGCAGAACTCGACCTTCGGCAGGAGCTGGCGCGCGGGGTGCTCGGCGACCGGATCGTAACCGCTGACGTTCGCACCCTCGCCCTGAAGCCGCGACGCGAGCACGAGGCTCGTCGCCTCCCGCATGTCATCGGTGTCGGGCTTGAACGCGAGGCCCAGGAGCGCGACCTTCTTGCCGACCAGCGAGCCCAGGTGCTTCTCGAGCTTCTGCATGACGCGCCGCTTTTGCAGCTCATTGACCTCGATCACCGCGGTTAGGAGCTGGAAGTGGTAGCCGGTGTTCCCGGCCAGTTGCTTGAGGGCTTGCGTGTCTTTGGGAAAGCAGGAGCCGCCGTAGCCGATCCCGGCCCGCAGGAACGAGGCACCGATGCGCTTGTCGAGGCCCATGCCGCGGGCGACCTCGGTGACGTCGGCGCCCACCGACTCGCAGACGTTGGCGATCTCGTTGACGAACGAGATCTTGGTGGCGAGGAATGCGTTCGAGGCCAGCTTGATCATCTCTGCCGAGGCGACGTCGGTACGCACGAGCTCGCCCCCGACTGTCCGGTAGATCTCCTCGACGCCGTCGGCCGCCCACTCATCGCCCGGGTCGGCGCCGATCACGACCCGGTCCGGGTGCAGGAAGTCGTCCACCGCGGAGCCCTCCTTGAGGAACTCGGGGCAGGAGACGTAGGTCAGGTCAGGAGCGTCGCGACGTATCGCGCTTCCGGTCCCGGCCGGCACCGTGCTCTTCATCACCAACGCGTGATCGCCGCCGCCATGAAGCTGGGCGAGGACCGCCTGAACCCGGGATAGATCGGCGTCGCCGGAATAGGTCGGGGGGGTGTCCACGCAGCAGAACAGGAAACGCGCGTCGTCGAGCACCTCCGCCATCTCGGTGGTGAACCGCAGGCGCTCCCCGTTGCGCTCCAAGAGCTCCTCGACGCCAGGCTCGTGGATCGGCACCTCGCCACGGCTCAGGGCATCGACCTTCGCCGCGTCGATGTCCACGGCGATCACGCGGTGACCGAGCTCGGCGAAGCAGGTGGCCGTCACCAGGCCCACCCAGCCGACTCCGATCACGCCGATGGATCGCTCTTCGCTCATCTCAGCTTCGACATGATCGCGGCTGGGGCTGGGCTGCGGCGTTAGCCCTTGTAGTGGCGCATCGACTCGGCGATGCCCAGCATCTGTCCCGGGGTGAGGACGTTGAGCAGCGTGTTGTCGATCCAGAAGGAGCCGTGCGCCGTCTTCCAACCCACGAACCGCAGCTGATCCCCGTCCCAAGACAGCAGGTAGTTGCGCCCGCCGATCGTCTTGGTCTCGCTTGGGTTGGCGAGGATCGGCGGATCCTTCCAATCCGTGCCCGAGAACCCGTAGTAAGCGGTGTATCCGCCGGTGGGCAGCTCGGCCACGAACTTGTAGCCGTGATACACCGCGTTGCCCGGACCGTCGATCGGGAAGGCGCGGGAGTCGTCGGTCAGGGTCGAGTCCGGCGCCAGCCTCGTGGGGTAGTAGATCGGGAAGTCGACCATCGGCTTTCCGCTGTTCGTCTTCGCTCCAGCCAGTTGGGCGGCGTACTGCTGACCGAGCGTCGAGGCGTCGATGAGCGGCGGCGGCGGGGCCGGTTTCGGGGGCTTCTTCGAGCCGCCCCCCTTCTGCTCCGGCTTCGAACCGCCGGCCGGCTGCTGGGGCGCGGTGGGAGCGGTCGGTGTCGCCCCCTCGAACTTCTGAACCGCGTCTTGAATCGCCTTCTGGGAGGCCGTCACGTACGAGGCGTTCGGCCCGCCGAGGTTGGCCGGGAAATGGACCTGGACCACGGGGGCGTTGCGGGCGCCGATGAACAGCTTTCCAAGACCAACCAGGTCGGTCTCGTTCGCGATGTCGGAGGTCACATACTTCTTCAGGATGTCGATCAGCTGATTGCGGTCGGCGAGGATCTTCGACGCCGGCAGCTCCTGGCGCGCCTCGCGGAGGAACTCCTGCTGGCGCGCCGACCGCACCAGGTCGTTGTCGTCGTGGC
>VAYK01000094.1 GCA_005884985.1 Actinomycetota bacterium
ATCCGGCCTAGGTTGATCGACGGCCGATCGAAGAGCTCCGAGCTTCGGCTCGCAAAAGGTAGCGACTCGATTTCACGGAAGACCTCGTAGGCACGCAGAATCGCGTTCTCGCCCAGCCATGGCGTCGCCCCGTGGGCCGCGCGTCCGAGCACCTCGATTCGCATCGCCAGCACCCCCTTGGCGGCAACGCCCACCTGCATGTCGGTGGGCTCGCCGGTGATCGCGAAGTCGCCGACGAAGCCCGCCTCGACCAGGCGGTCCCCGCCTCGGTCGTCTTCCTCCTCGGACTCCTCGTCGGGAACGATCCCCAGCCGCACCCGCACCTGGTCCTGCTCGCGCAGGTCGGCGAGCGCCAGCAGCAGGCATGCGAGCGCCCCCTTCATGTCGTAGGCGCCGCGCCCATGCAGGCGCTCGCCTTCCAGGCGCGGCTTGAACTGCTCCGGGCGCCCCGGGACGACGTCGACATGGCCGTGGAGCAACACGGTGCGCGGCGCGTCCTGCGGCCCCACCTCCGCGATCGTCACCGGCAAGTCCCGAACCCCGATCTGGCGCGCCACGATGTCGCGTGACTCCAGCCAGCCCTTGATGAACCCCGCGCACAGCCTGATGCCCTCGGCGTTGGAGGTCTCGTACCCGATCAGCTCTTCGGTCAGCGTCCGCTCTTCCATCGGAAGGTATGAGGTATCAGGTTCTAGATATGAGGTACGAGGTCCGCGCCCTGATACCTCGTACGTCGTGCCTCGGGCCTCAAGCTACTGACCCTCGGCTATCTCCAGAAAAGCCTCGAATCGCCGCTTCTCGCGCTGGGCGCGCTCCTGGACGGCCGATCCCTCCTCGGCCTCCCCGAGGCGCCGCTCCGCGTCGTCGAGGCGCTCGCGCAGCTCGCCCGCCTCCAGCTCGTCGGGCGGGATCGCCTCGGCGATCAGCACCCGTGCCCGATTGGCGAAGACCTCCAGCCAGCCCTCGCCCTGGGCGTAACGCCGCGTCTCGCCCTCGGAAACGTGGAGGCGGAGCTCGGCCGGCACCAACCGGGCAACCATCGGGGCATGCCGGGCGAGGATTCCCACCTCTCCCACCGCCGTCCGGGTCGAGAGCTGCACGAGCTCGCCGTTGAAGACCTCGCCCTCCGGGGTCAGGACCTGGGCCTCGAGCTTGCTTCGGTCGGCCACAGTGGATCAGCCCTCCTCGCCGCCGCCCTCGGAGCTGTCGGTCTCCTCGCCCTCCTCCTTCTCCGCTCCCTCCGTCTCGGCCTTGTCCCCGCGCGCGTCCTCGACCACCTGGTCGATCGTGCCCTTCATGTAGAAGGCCCCCTCGGGCAACTCGTCGTGCTTGCCGTCGAGAATCTCCCGGAAGCCGCGAACGGTCTCCTCGACCGGTACGTAGACGCCCGGGCGCCCCGTGAACACCTCGGCGACGAAGAACGGCTGCGACAGAAAGCGCTCGATCTTCCGCGCCCGGTTGACCGTCACCTTGTCCTCGTCGGAGAGCTCGTCGATGCCGAGGATGGCGATGATGTCCTGGAGCTCCTTGTAGCGCTGCAGCACCTCCTGGACCTCGGTCGCGGTGTTGTAGTGCTCCTCGCCGAGGATCTCGGGCTTGAGGATGGTCGAGGTCGAGTCGAGCGGGTCCACCGCCGGGTAGATCCCCTTCTCGGAGATCGCCCGCGAGAGCGTCGTGGTCGCGTTCAGGTGCGCGAAGACCGAGGCCGGCGCCGGGTCAGTGAGGTCGTCGGCGGGCACGTAGATCGCCTGGACGGAGGTAACCGACCCGCGCTGGGTCGAGGTGATCCGCTCCTGGAGCTCGCCCATCTCGGTCTCCAGCGTGGGCTGGTATCCGAGACCTCGGAGCCCGCCTGCACGAAGCGGAAGATGTTGTCGATGAACAGCAGCACGTCCTGGCCGCCGGACTCGCGAAAGTACTCCGCCATCGTCAGGCCGGACAGCGCAACCCGAAACCGGGCCCCCGGCGGCTCGTTCATCTGCCCGAAGACCATCATCGTCTTGTCGATCACCCCGGACTCCTGCATCTCGAGGTAGAGCTGATTGCCCTCTCGGGTGCGCTCGCCGACGCCACAGAACGCCGAGCGTCCCTCGTGCTGCTCGGCGAGGCTGCGGATCAGCTCCATGATGATCACGGTCTTGCCGACGCCGGCGCCGCCGAACAGGCCGACCTTGCCGCCCTTCGCGTAGGGCGCCAGCAGGTCGACGACCTTGATCCCCGTCTCGAGGATCTCCTGGCTCGGGGTCAGATCCTCGGCCTCCGGAGCCGGGCGGTGGATCGGCCACCGCTCCTCGCCCTCGACCGGCTCCCCCTCGTCGATCGGCTCGCCGAGCAGGTTGAAGATCCGCCCCAGCGTCTGCTCGCCGACCGGCACCGTGATCGGGCCCCCGGTGTCAACCACCGCGTCGCCGCGGCGCAGGCCGTCGGTGGAATCCATCGCCACCGTCTTGACCCGGTCGTCGCCGAGATGCTGCTGCACCTCCAGCACCAGGTCCATCGACTGTCGCCCGTCGCCCTCGGGTACCTCCACCTTGAGCGCGTGGTAGATCTCGGGCAGGTCGCCTGGGAAGGCGACGTCGACCACGACGCCCATCACCTGCTCGACCCTCCCCACGTTTCCGTTCTCTTCAGCCATTCATCTCCTTCGGGTACCTAGGCGAGCGCCTCCGCTCCGGCCACCACCTCCAGGATCTCCTGCGTGATCTCGGCCTGGCGGACTCGGTTCATCTCGAGCGTGAGGTCGCCGATCATCTCCTGCGCGTTCTCGGCCGCGTTTCGCATCGCGGTCATCCGCGCCCCGTGCTCGGAGGCGGCGGACTCGAGCAGCGCCCGGTAGACGGACAGGTCGACGTACTCCTCGAACAGCTTCGGCAATAGCTCCTGGGCCTCGGGCTCATAGAGCCACGCCGCGCGCATATGCGCCTCGGCCAACTCCTCGTCGGACGGCTTCTCCTCCTCCGGCAGCCCCTCCCCGAACACCTCCGCGTGCTGCACCGGCAGCAGGGTCTGGCGGCGCACGTACTGGGTCAGCGGCGACACGTAGCGGTTGTAGACGAGGTCCACCTGGTCGACCTCCTTGTCGATGTAGGCCGAGATCAGCTCGGCGGAGATCTGGCGCGCGTTCATGAACGACGGGCGGTCGGTGAAGCCGACGTAGGAGTGGCGCACGTCCTCGCCGCGAAAGGTCATCGTCGAGTTGCCGCGCCGGCCGACAACCGAGAAGCGCACCTTCGCGCCGTCGGATCCGAGCTCCCGCTTCAGCCGCAGGCCTTCGCGGATGATCTGGGTGTTGAACGAGCCCGCCAGCCCGCGGTCGCCGGTCACCAACAGGATGCCGGCGCTCTCGACCCGGTCGCGCACCTCGAGCAGTTCGATCCGCGGCATTTGCCCGGCCGCCTCCGAGACCTGTCGCGTCATCTTGCGGATCGCCTGAGCGTAGGGGCGCATCGCCGCGATCCGCTGCTCGGCGCGCCGCAGCCGAGCGGCGGCGACCATCTCCATCGCCCGGGTGATCTTGTGGATGTTCTTGACCGAGCTGATCCGGCTCTTGACCTCCTTGCGGGTGGCTATGCGGTCACCTCCTCCGCCTCACGCTCGGCCTCGGAGACGGTCTCCTCGGCCTTCTCGCGCTCGCCCTCCGCACCCTTCTCCTTGGCTGCTTCCTCGGCGGTACGAGTCGGCTGCCCGCGCTCCCCCTCGGACTTGATTCGGTCGGACTCCCCCTCCTCCAGGGCCTGACCCTCCGCATCGAAGTCGGGGCCGAAGTCGTCGATCATCTCGGCGATTGCCTCGCCGAGCTCCTTCTCGTCCTCGTCCGAGAGCTCCCCGGTCTCGTCGATCCGCTTCATCAGGTCGGACTTCTCGGACCGCAGCCGCGACAGCAGGTCCTCGAGGAAGTCGGGAACCCGCTCGGTCTTGATCCGGTCCAGGTAGCCGCCGGTGCCGGCGTAGATCGAGGCCACCTGCTCGGCGACCGAAAGCGGCCGGCGCTCCTTTTGGTTCAGCATCTCGACCAGGCGCTCGCCGCGAGCCAGCGCCCGCTGGGTCTCCGGGTCGAGCTCGGAGCCGAACTGGGCGAACGCCTCGAGGTCGCGGTATTGGGAAAGGTCCAGCCGTAGCTTCCCGGCCACCTTCTTCATCGCCTTTCGCTGCGCGTCGCCGCCGACTCGGGAGACGGAGATCCCGACGTTGATCGCCGGCCGATTGCCCTTGTAGAAGAGGTCCGACTCGAGGAAGATCTGGCCGTCGGTGATCGAGATCACGTTGGTCGGGATGTAGGCCGAGACGTCGTTCGCCTGGGTCTCGATGATCGGCAACGCGGTCAGCGACCCACCCCCGAGCTCGTCGCTCAGCCTCACAGCCCGCTCGAGCAGGCGCGAGTGCAGATAGAAGACGTCTCCCGGGTAGGCCTCCCGGCCGGGAGGGCGTCGAAGGAGCAGCGACATCTGTCGATAGGCGAAGGCATGCTTGGTGAGATCGTCGTAGACGCAGAGCGCGTCCTTGCCGTCGTAGAGCAGGTGCTCGCCCATTGCGCAGCCCGCGTACGGGGCCATGTACTTGATCGGGGCCGCCTCGTCGGCAGGCGCGGCAACGATGATCGTGTTCTCCATCGCCCCGTGCTCGTCGAGCAACTCCATCACCTGGACGACGGTCGACATCCGCTGCCCGATCGCCACGTAAATGCAGACCAGGTCCTTGTCGCGGTTGTTGATGATCGTGTCGATCGCCACCGAGGTCTTCCCCGTCTGCCGGTCGCCGATGATCAGCTCCCGCTGGCCGCGGCCGATCGGGATCATCCCGTCGATCGCTTTGAGGCCCGTCTGCACCGGCGTGTTGACGGGCTGCCGCTGGACGACGCCCGGCGCCTTGAACTCGGCGGGCCGGCTCTCGGACGTGTGGATCTCGCCCTTGTCGTCGAGTGGGCGCCCGAGTGGGTCGACCATGCGCCCCAAGAGGCCCTCGCCCACCGGGAT
>VAYK01000095.1 GCA_005884985.1 Actinomycetota bacterium
CGCCGGCCTGCCGCTCACCGAGCAGGCGATGCTGCTGGGCCGATACCGCATGGCCGACGCCGACACGCAGCGCTGGGTTCGCGAGACGATTGCCCTGCACGTGGAACGCCACATCCCAGAGCTGTCGGCACAGTAGAAAGCCCGACGGCGAGCTAGGAGCCACGGACTGAGGTGGCGCCGATGGCCGCCGGGTGGCTGGCGACGATCCGCAGCACCTGGTCGGCGTGCCGAGACACGAACGCGGGCCCCACCCCGTGGATCTCCGCGAGGGCCTCAACTCCAGCCGGGCGCGACGCCGCTATCGCCTCGAGGGTGCGGTTGTGCGCCACCGTGTAGGCGGGCTTGCCGGCCGCCGCGTCCAGGCGCCATGCCTTCAGCGCCTCCAGCAGGCCGGCGTCCGCCGCTGAAAGCTCGGGGGCCGGAGCCGCGGCGGGCCGGCGCGCCCGAGCCGGCCGGATCTCGATCGTCTCGGGGGAGGGCAGCCAGCCTTCCGGGTCGCAGACGTCGCAGCAGCGCCCCTCGGGCCTGCCTGCACGGCGATCCCCGAAGTGGTCGAGGAGGCTGCGGCGACGGCATGTCGTCGAGAAGCTGAAGGCCTCGACGGCCCGGTAGGCGCGCCAGCCGCGGTCCCTTGCCACCCGGCAGGCTGCGGCGGCGCGTCCTCTGTCCAGTGCGCCGTTCAGGCGGACGCTTAGCCGCCCGGCCGCGGCAGGCTCGACGGTACAGGCGCCGGCGCGCTCGGCGATCGCCAGGCGGATCCGCTCCTCGTCCTGGCGGGGGTTGTCGATCACCAGGGCGCCGTCGGGGTCGGCGACGCGTTCCAGCTGCGCGACATAGACAGCGACCGCCTCGGGGTCGACGCTGCGCTGCTGGTTGAAGCGCACCAAGCGCCCCAGGTCGGAACGCCCGGCGAGCAGCACCGCGCGCGCGGGCCTGCCGTCGCGCCCCGCACGCCCGGCCTCCTGGTAGTAGGCCTCGACGCTGGTCGGGATCGCCCAATGCCAGACGGAGCGCACGTCGGCCTTGTCGATGCCCATGCCGAACGCGTTCGTGGCGACGACGACCTCTGCGTCTCCCGACATGAACCGATGCTGCGCGGAGGCGCGCTCATCTGGGGCCATGCCGGCGTGATATGCGACGACCAGGACCCCCGCCGATCGCAATGACTCGGCCACCTCCTCGCTGTCGCGCCGCGTCCCGCAGTAGACGATCGCCGGCCGATTCTCCCCCTCCAGCAGGCCGTGCTCCAGCAGGGCGAGCTTGCGCGCCTTCGAGCCCTTGCCCTCGAGGGTCACGGTGTCGAAGGAGAGGTTCGGGCGGTCGAATCCCGAGCGCACGACCTGCGGCTCCCGCAGGCCCAGGCGGCGTTCGATCTCCCCGGCCACCTCCGCCGTGGCGGTCGCGGTGCAGGCCATGACCGTCGGGCGGCCGAGTCGCTCGATCGCCTTGGGCAGCCGCAGATAGTCGGGGCGGAAGTCGTGCCCCCATTCCGAGACGCAGTGCGCCTCGTCGACGGCCAGCAGGTCGACGTCCCTGCTGATCACAGCGTCGAGGAACTCGCTGGACCCGAAGCGCTCCGGCGAGCAGTAGACGACTCGCGCTCGGCCGTCGCGGACTCGGGCGAGCGCCTCGCGGTTCGCCGCTGCGCTCAGGCCCGAGGCGACCATGACAACCGGATGACCGGCCGTGGTCATCCGGAGGCACTGGTCCGCCATCAGCGCGATCAGCGGGCTGACCACGACGCTCAGCTGCGGCGAGGCCAGGCCGGGGAGCTGGTAGCAGAGGCTCTTGCCGCCGCCCGTCGGCATGACGACCAGCGCGTCGCGGCCGTCGAGCGCCGCCTGAACCGCCTCCAGCTGGCCGGGCCGGAAGGCCTCGTGGCCGAGGTGGGCCAGCAGCGACTCCGGTTTCCGCGGCCCTCGATAGACACGCGTCGCGTCGCTCGGCCCATCGAACCCCTCGAGTCCGTGCAGCGCCAGGGTTGCCTGCCCTTGCTCGAGCTGGGCCATCCCGCAAGCCTAGGGACCGCCCCGGCACCAAATCACGGCAGATGAAGACGAGTTCGGCACCCGGGCGACCCCGCGGCTTCGGTTCGTTCAGCTCCTCGCGTCCCGTCCTCGCTCAGTGCCTCTAATGCCGGCGAACGACCTTGAACAACCACTTGGCGGGGGTTGGATCCTTCATGCCGTTGACGAGGGCTCGAGCCTTGAACCTGTAGCGGCCCGGCTTCAGGTGCCGGAAGGTCTGCGGCGATCTGCAGTGGGTCCAGCCCCCGGTGTAGAAGCACTGGAAGGAAGCGCCGTGGACGCTGGAGGCGAAGCGGAAGGTGACCCTGCGTCGGTCCGTTCGGTGCCCTGGATGGCGAGTGAGACGAGTGTTCGGCGGGCTCCCGACGACCGGGGGCGCGACCTTGAAGGATCGGATCTCGTCATTGGTAACGAAGCAGTCCGCCTCGGCGGCGCAGTCGAAGCGCTCGACGATCCAGTAGTAGGTTCCGGGCGCCTGGCTCAATGGCTGGGTGAACTGGTACTCGTAGGCGTCTCCTCCGGTTGAGGCAGGCCGGGCGAGCAAGTAGCGATCGGCGAACGTCCCATCGGGTGCGAGGGCGGTGCTCTTGGCAAGCTCGATGTAGATCCTCGTACCGTCCTGCGTATAGGAGGAGGCGTCCTGGATGGAGAAGGTCATCTGGCCGCCGTACGGGATCGTCGCGCCGTCCGCCGGTGAGATCTGCGTTGGCGGCGGCAGGGGGTTGAGGGTCAGCGATTGAACTGGGCTGAAGCACTTGGGGTCGGCCTGACTGCAGTCGTGGTAGACCGCCTGCCAGTAGTACGTGCCGGGCTTATTGGGCCAGTTCGCGTCGGAGCCTCGGCTTGCCTCGTAGACCAGAGGCGGGCCTAAAACGGGACCGGCGTGGAAAGTGTCGATGGGGTTGAGGAGCACGCCATCGGTGTCAACCTGGTTGTCCTTCGAGACGTAGAAGTCCATGCGGCTCGGCTGGGGGATGGCGTTCGTCGACGCCTGGAAGGTGATCTGGTCAACCCGCGCCGTAAACAACGACGCTCCATCGACTGGCGCAACTGGGATCGGGTCGGCGAGCGCCTGCGGAGCGGTGGCCAGCGCCAGGCTCCCGACCGCGGCGACGATGGCCAGACGGGGCTTCATGGATGAGCCGACCTCAGCCTTCCCCTGCTCAGCCTCCGGAACCGCTTCCGGGCTTGGGCAGCGACTGGACGGGGGTGGGCAGCGAGTGGACCGGGTCGGGCTTGGGATTCGGAGCGGGCTGGGGCTGCGGCGCGGGGGCAGACGTGGGGGCGGGGGCGGGGGCCGCTTGGGGAGCCGGCGGAGGCGGCGGAGGCGGGACCTTCGACGCAGTCAGTGCGGTCCGGCCTCCTGCCTGCGGCGCGGCGCTCGCGACCGCGCCCTTGTCGCTCTGGGTCTGCTCATGTGCCGTTGACCTGTGGTGTGCACGGTGCCCCGCGCCGTGGGCTTGGGCCGGCCGCGGTTCCCGCGAGATGTGGCCCAGGGCCGCGAGGGAAAGCCCGGGGGCGCTAGCGACGGCGCCGCTCTGAGCGCTCGCGGAGTCCGAAGGCCCACCGCCGTGGGTAGCGACCAAGATCGCCGTGACTCCAGCGGCGACAAACGCTGTCGCGGCGATCGCGGCTGCCCTGGGCAACCGAGGGCCCGCCCAGGGCCGCGCCCGCTCCGTCGTGCTCTCCTCGCCGGCAAGCTGCGCCCACCGCGGCTGCGCCTCCTGCCTCTTGGGCTTCGGAGCCCCGACCGGCTCAGGCTCGAGCTCGAGCCTCCACTCGCCGATGGCCCTCTGGAACCGACTCGAGATCCGGTTCCAGTGCCGCGCTCCCTCGCCTGCGGCCCTCGCCCGAGTCCGGGCCGACAGCCGCCTGGCGAGTCGGTCGCGCTGATCCCGGTAGAAGATGAACATCGTGACCACCTCGACCATCGGCCCAGAGCCCCACGGCTGAGTCCATGCTGCGGGTGTGTCACCGTTGCGAGGGGGCGACCCGCCGTGCGGCGCTGAAGGGCTGTCCCTGAGGCCGACCCGCCCGGCCAGGTGCTCGGACTCCAGGTCGATGAGCCTCGTGATCAGGATCAGATCGCGGTAGCGATCACGCCGGCGCCAGTAGGGGCGGCATAGGCGTGCCCCTATAGCGCGACGTTCACCGTCGAGCATCAGGAACGCGGCACTGTTTGCGCGGGTCCGGGGATCGCGCGCCTCACGGGCCGCCTCCTCTGGGATTTGCGCCTCGATCTGCTCGGCGCGGGCGCGCTCGAATGCGGCACACATCTTCTTCTCGAGCCCTGGCGGCATGAGCTCCCGTGGCGCCACGACCGCCGGTTCGGGCCCGGTCCTCATATGCAGCCGAGGCGCGAAGCGCCAGAGCTCTTTGGCCCTCATACAATCTCCCCGGGGAAGTACGGCCGATAAGGGGGGCACCCTGCCTTAGGAGTCAGCCGGGTGAGCGTCCGTTCAGACGTCCGTGGGTTACTCCGTCGTAACCGATTGCGCGTCAGTGTAGCCCGGTCGTGGGGCAAAGTCGATACCTGAAATCGGGGGTCGCCGGACAATCTCCCGGACCGCGACCTCGGCCTCGGATGTACCACAAGAGGGCCCTTCGCGGGGAGCGGTCCCGCTCGGAGGCGCGGCTAGCGGGCGATGCGCCGCGCCCGTGAGAGGAGCCTGCGGAGCGGGCGCGACCAGGCCTTCCAGCGGGTTGGGCGCAGGTGGTACGACCTGGTTGGAAGACCCCGCCGACGCAGCATCCGTCGGCCGCCCTCGATGTCGTAAGGGATCGCGTGGAAAGTGGCCTCCCCCCGCTCGAGGTCGAGCAGCATGAAGCGCGCCAGCGCCAGGCGCTCACGCGACTGCCCCACGGCACCGGGGTTGAGCAGCCAGGCGCGGGAGCCGTTTAGGGCGACCGCACTCGCTGGGGCCGGCTCCAGCGAGGTCTTCCACGTCTCTGGGGCCGGCTCCAGCGACGTGGAAGAGCCGTCACTGGCAAAGGCGAGGTGCGTGTGTCCGACTACCAGGACCTTGGCGCCCGGATGCTCGTGCGCCAGGCGCCCGAGCTGGACAGTGGCTTGATTGACGCGCAAGACGTACTCCTCCGGATCGTCCAGCGACCCGTGCGCTACCACGACGCCACCCGCCCCCTCGGCGCGACGCGGGAGCGAGGCGAGGTATGCCCGAGCATCGTCGGAGAGGGCCTCCCGGGTCCAGCGCATGCTGCGGCGCGCGAGCCGCACGCAGCGCTCCTCCGAGAGCTCCCCCAGGGCCATGAGGTCGTGGTTGCCGGCCACGCAGATCGGCTCGAGACGAGCCACCATCTCGACGCACTCGTTCGGCTGCGCCCCGTAGCCGACCAGGTCGCCGGCGCAGAGGTAGCGGTCCACGCCGATCCGGCCAAGTTCGGCGGTCACCGCCTCTAGCGCCTGGACGTTGCCGTGGATGTCCGCGAGGACGCCGTAGCGCATCGCGCATCACGCTAGCCGCCGGCCTGCCCGGAGGCGCCCCGCCAGGCGCGAGAGCAACCACCGCGCCGGGGGCATCGGATCGTCCAGGGTCACGCCGGACTTGGCCTCGGCCGAGAGCGCCCAGGGCAGCCAACGCCGCAGCGGGATGCCAGCCTGGCGCGCGGCCCGAGCGTCATCGCGGTGGTAGACCCAGCGGACGCCGGCGCGCGCACGGCGCAGCGGTCCGCGAGGAAGCCCCATCAGATCCCGATAGACCAGCGCCGGCAGATTGACTCCCGCCCGCGCGCCCGGGTGGTGCCAGAGGTTGAAGCGCGGATTCACCTCCAGGAGCCGCAACTCCCCGGCCGGATCGCGCTTGAAGTCGAGCTTCGCCACGCCGCACAAGCCGAGCCGACTGACTAGTTCCCGCCCCAGCCGGCCTACGTCGGGGGCATCGGTGATCTCGAGCGCTGTGCTGAAGCCGTACGCGGCCGGATAGGTGCGGATCTTCCGCCCGGTGAACTCGCCGACCACTTCACCCGACTCGTCGACGTAGACGTGATAGCTCTCCACGCGCGTCTCAGGGCCTGGGACGAGCTTCTGGACGATCACATCGAAGCCCGCATCCGCAAAGCGCGGCCATATCGCACTCAGCTCGCGCTGGGTGTCGGCTCGCAACGCTTTCGCGCGGCCCGCGATCGGCACCCATGTTGCCATCTGGCGCGTCACCGGCTTGACGATGACAGGGAAGGACAGGCCGAGGTCTCGGGGATCCACCTCGCCGGGGGACACGTGCCTGCTCTCCGGGACCGGGAGGGCAAGCCGGTCGGCGAGCGCCTGGAAGCGACGCTTGTCGACCAGATCCTCGACGAGCTGCGCATCGGGGACAACGAAACGGAAGGCCCCTCGAAGACGCTCGCGGCTGCGCGAGACAAGCAAGAGGTCCCAGTCGCCCTCGTAGAAGAGCGCTGGCTGCTCCGGCTCAGCGGAGCCGAAGCGCATGAGCCGCTCGAGCAGGACCGCCGGCTCTCTCCAGGGATCCGCCCACTCGATGACGGCTCGGGTGAAGCGCGAGTAGCGCGTGCTCCGTCCCGGCTGGGCTACGACGGCACAGCCGATGCCGCCCAAGCCCAGCGGCCGGACGAGATCCATGCCGCCGATCACGCAGGCGAGCCCGCCTGGCACGATCGCCGTTTGCCTCACCCTCCGGCGCCGGGCGAACCCAGAGGCGAGCGATTCCCGGGCCCGCTCCCTGGCGGTACGCGAGCGCGGGAACGGCTCCTCCCGTAGCTGCTCCCGGCTCGGCATCCCTGCCGCACGCTGATCCATAAGCCAAGGGTTCCCGCGATTGGGCGTCTTAAGCCAGCATGGGCGATGTTAGCGTTTTGTATTGAACTGGCGAATGTCGTCCTAGCGTCCTGTTAGTATGCCGCGACCTTCCCGCTGAATTCCCGCCACATATCCGCGGGGATCGGGGGACCCAAATCCCATTGTTGGGGCGAATCGCGGGCCAACCCGCGTAGCGCTAAGGCCTTTCGGCGCGAGCCCGTCAGCTAACCCCGTAAGCAGAAGAGAGGATCCGATGGAAGGACGCATCCTCCGCCGTCAGGCGGACCCGAAGGCCCAACCGCGTGGCGCTGGTTACGTGGTGGGGAAGTCGGCGATCCGGCGGATGCTGCGCAGGGCGGCCGCGATCAGTGCGGCGGCGTTACTGCTCGGCATGCTGATGCTGGTCGCGACATCGATCGCCAAGGTGGGCGTGGCGCCCGCCAAGGCCTCCAGTTGCAGGTGGGCCGACAAGGGCCCTCGCCACGTTTCGCGCAAGCATGCGCGCCACGCCGTTCTCTGCGCGATCAACAAGCAGCGACGCAAGCACGGCCTCCGCCACCTGAAGACCAGGCACGCGCTCAGAAAGGCGGGCAAGCGGCACTCGAAGTACATGGAGCGTCATCGCTGCTTCTCACACCAATGCCCCGGGGAAGCGGACCTCGTGGGCCGCATCGAGCGCACGAGCTACCTTCCCTGCAACTGCACCTGGCGCGTGGGCGAGACCCTCGCCTGGGGTGACCAGGGCAGCGGGACGCCGCACGCGATCGTCCGTGCCTGGATGAACAGCCCCCCGCATCGCGCCGTCATCCTCGACGGCAGGCTCCGCAACATCGGAGTTGGACTCGTCTGGGGAAGCCCTTCGAACCCAGGTGCCAGGGCGGCCACCTACACCGCCGACTTCGGCTTCAAGGGCCGATAGCTCCTTCTGGCGTTAGGGCGGGCGGCCGCGATTCTTCGCGACCGCCCGCCCTCTGGGCGCCGGTGGCTCCGCCGCGCCTCACAGCCGGTCGAGCACCTCACGCGCCGCCCGCTTGGCGGAGCGAACAGCGCCGTCCATGTAGCCATTCCAGTAGGTCGACGTCTCCGTCCCCGCCCAGTGGATGCGTTGCACGGGCTTGCGGAGCGCTGGGCCGTAGGCGAGCAGCGTGCCGGGCCCGGGAATCGCCACCGGGCAGCCGCGAGTCCACTCCTCGCGGGTCCAGTTGGTCTCGAAATAGGAGCGCGGATGCGCGGCCTTGGACCCGAAGTAGGTGGTGAAGTTGGCGAGCACGGCGGCTTTGCGATCGGCCGCCGACATTCCACTGAAGCGCCGCGCCTCGTCGCCGCCCACGAAGCCGAAGATCACGCCCTTGGACCCGTCGCGAGGCGAGTCGTCGAAGGTGACGTTGGCCGGGCCCGCGTAGGAGACGGCGGTCCCATTGAGACCGGCGTCTCGCCAGAACGGCCTTTCGTAGACCGCCGTCACCTTGATCAGCGTCCCCTGCGGAAGTCGCTGGGTGAGCTGATCTCGCGCCGCGGGCAGCTTCGGGTCGTATTCGATGCGGCCGGCGAGGGTCGGCGGGATGGCGACGATCGCCCGCTTGGCCTGGACCGCGAGCGCCCCAGAGTAGACGGTAACTCCCCCCGTGTGCTGGACGATGCGCTCGACCGGGGAGCTGAGCACGACGCGCTGGCCGAGCTTGCGGGCGATCTTCAGCGCCAGGAGCTGCGAGCCGCCCACGAACCGCCACATCTGGGCGCCATTGCGGGTGTTGAAGTTGCGCTCGAAGGTGCCTGGGTTCTGCTCGTCGCCCGAGGCGGCGATGTAGAAGAGCACGAACAAGAGCGACAGCTCGCGCGGCTCGGCGCCGAAGATGGGCCGCGTCGCCACCGGCACGAGGTCGCGGAACTGCGGCGTGGCGCTGTTGGCGCGGATCCAGGTCTCGAGCGTCTGCTGGTCCCAGTCGGTGGCCTGGGAGGCCTCCCACGGAGCGTCGACGGGCACCTCGGTCGACATCTGGTCGAGCCTCAGCACGACCTGGGTCAGGTCGGGAAGGATCAGCGGGTCGGGCGGCGCGGTCCCCAACGGGCCGGTATCGCTGTAGGTGCTCCGCGATCCCATGGAGTTGACGTAGACGTTGTCACCGTCGTCGTAGGTGGGAACTTGCCGACCCCGAACTGCTTCGCGAGGGCGAGGATGTGATCCTGGGTGGGGCCGACGAAGGTGGCGCCGCGCTCGGAGATCTCGCCGCCGCCGATCGGGTGGTTGAGCGCCCGGCCGCCGACCCTGCCACGCGCCTCCAGGACGATCACCGAGCGCCCCGCCTCGACCAGCTTCAGGGCGGCGGTGAGGCCGGCGAAGCCGGCGCCGACCACGACGACGTCGGCGCGAAGGCTTGAGGCGGTGGCGGCGCCGGCGCCCGGGACTCGCTCTAGGATCGTCCCTACGCTGGCGGCCCCCGCGGCGCCGAGGAGGCGGCGACGGCTGATCGCGCGGTCGGTCATCGGTGGCCTCCTGCTTTGGTGTCGACGTGGGAGGTGATGTCCCTCGGATCAGTATCACCTTTCGGTGTTCGATAGGGCGGGACCGTTCGCGTAGCGCCGTATGCGACCTTCGGCACGCCCGAGCTCGCCGAGTCAGTCGTCAGCGCGCTCGACGGCCGGGCGGCGGCGCTGATGGCCAACCACGGGGCGATCGCGTACGCGGCCGATGCCGATAAGGCGGTCGAGCTCTCGCTGCCGCTCGAGTGGGCATGCGCCGTGTACTGGCGTGCGTCGGCGATCGGTACCCCGCGGGTTCTCGACACCGATCAGCGAGACGCGGTGATCGCCGCTGCGGTCGAGCGCAGCTACGGAACGACCAAGCCCGTCAAGTCGCAAAACCGCGAGCAGGCGGAGGAAGATCGATGAGGGGCGAGATGACTGCGGTCGCCATGGGCGTGCACGTGCTGGACGTGCTGGTGCGGCCGGTGGAGGCGATCCCGGAGGGTCAGGGCGGCCAGCTCGTGGATCAAATCCGCGTCACGGCGGCGGGCTCCGCGGGCGGCACCGCGATCACCCTCGCCAAGCTCGGCGCCGGGGTCTCGAGCGCAGGTGCGATCGGCACCGACGCGGTGGGCGACATGCTGATCCACCTGCTGGAGCGCGACGGCGTCGACACCTCGCTTTTGGTCCGGCGAGAGGACGTCCAGACCTCGGCGAGCATGCTGCCGATCCGGCCGAACGGCGACCGACCCGCCTTCCACGTGATCGGCGCCAACCAGGCCTACGGAGCCGACGATGCCCCATTGGTCGAGATCGCCGCCGCCACCCACCTGCATCTGGGCGGGCCGGAGTTCATGGGCGGCGAAGCGGCCGCCCGCATCCTCGAGCATGCGCGCGCCCACGGAACCGTCACCTCCGCCGACGTGCTCGCCCCCGGTGACCCGGGACTGCTCGAGTGGATCGCCCCGGCACTTGCGCACCTGGACTACCTGCTGCCCAACGACGAACAGGTGCTCGGGTTCACCGGCGCCGAGGATCTGGTCGGGGGCTGCCGGGCCCTGGTCCATCGCGGCGTGGGCTGCATCGCCGCCACCCGCGGGGCGGATGGCGTCGTCCTCGTCGACGCGGACGGAGTCGAGGCGGTCCCCGCCTTCGCGATCGAGGTCGTCGACACGACCGGTTGCGGCGACTCCTTCTCGGCCGGGTTTCTGCGCGGCCTCGCTCTCGGCCGGAGCCAGCGCGAAGCGGCCGTGCTCGGCTGCGCCGCCGCGGCCCTGGTCGGCCAGGGGCTCGGCCCCGACCAGGGCGAGTTCGACCTGGCCGCCGCAGACACCTTCGCCGCCTCCACGCCGACGAGGGACTAGCTGCAAGCATCCCGCGGATGCCCAAGGCCGGTGAGCGGGTCACGGCACGCGAGCTGCTCGTGCTCGTCGCGGGGGCATGCCTGCTCAGCGTGGTCATGCACTGGCCGCTGGTCCTGAATCTGGGCGCAGACATCCCCAAGGACCTCGGAGATCCGCTGGCGGAAGCGTGGCAGGTGGCGTGGGACGGTCACGCGCTCGCGCACCAGCCACTCCATTTCTTTCAGTCGAACCAATTCTGGCCCCTCCACGACACCCTCGCTTTCTCCGACGCGCTGGTGGGCTATGCGCCGGCGGGGCTGTTCGGATCAGGTCCCGAGGCCGCCGTGGTCCGCTACGACGCCGTCTTTCTGTTCGCCTACGCGCTGGCCTTCGTCGGGGCCTATCTGCTGGCGCGGGAGCTCGGGCTTGGGCCCGGCGGCGCGGCCGTCGCTGGGGCGGCGTTCGCGTTCGCGCCCTTCCGCCTGGAGCAGGACGGCCACATGCAGGTCATCTCAAGCGGCGGAATCCCGCTCGCGCTGGCGCTCGGCGTCCGCGGCTACCGGCTGGGCCGGCCAGGCTGGGTGATCGCGGGTTGGGCGGTCGCCACTTGGCAGCTCTCGATCGGCTTCACGCTGGGCCTCCCGTTCGCCTACCTCTTGGCGGCCGGCGGGGCGATCGCGGCAATCGTCTGGCTGCGGCGCGGCAGCCCGCGCCTTGACCGCGGGCTCGCGCTCACAACCGTCGCCGGCGCCGTGCTGTTCGCTGCTGCCGGGTTCGCG
>VAYK01000096.1 GCA_005884985.1 Actinomycetota bacterium
CTTGAAGCGCTGGAGGAGGCGCTCGCACGGACCCAATGGCACCTCGGCCGGGGAAGGCACCACACCATGAAGCTCGCGATGACCCTCATGGTCCGCAACGAGGCGGACGTGATCGAGGACAACCTGCGTTTTCACCGGGCGCAGGGGGTCGACTTCTTCATCATCCTGGACAACGGCTCCACCGACGGCACCCTGAAGATGCTCGAGTCCTACGAGCGAGCCGGCATCCTCAGCGTGGTGAGCATGCCGGGTCCTCTGCTCAAGCTCCTCAGGGAGGGCACCACCCAGATCGGGCGGATGGCGCACGAGATGGGCGCGGACTGGGTGATCCACAACGACGCCGACGAGTTCTGGTGGCCGGTGACGGGAAGCAACCTCAAGGAGTCGCTGGCGGCGGTCCCCGACCGCTTCGGGATCCTGCTTGCGCCTCGAACCGAGTTCCTTCCACGGCCGGACGGCGCCGGCTCGTTCGCCGAGCGCCTCGTGATCCGCGAAGCACGCTTCCGGCGGCCGCCAAAGACGGCCCACCGCGCCCACCCGCTGATCCAGATGTGGACAACCCATCCGATCGACGTCTGGGTGAATCGCGGCTCCTCACCGCAAGGTGGCATGGTTGGAAAGCCGGCCCTGCGCGCGCAGCCGACTCATGTCGAGGAGAACCAGCTCGACATGGTGCTGGCTCCCCAGTTCCCGATCGGGGTCCTGCATTTTCCCCTCCGGTCCTTCCAGCAATATCGAAACAAGGTCGAGCTCGTGGGCGACAACCGGATGTTCGATCGCAGCGCCGAGGCGCGGGAGATTCGCCAGGCCTACGAGGCCGGCCGACTCGAGGACGTTTACGAGAACCTGATCCTCGACGACGAGACCGTCGGCAGCGGCCTGGCCGAGGGCTGGCTGGTGGAGGACACCGAGTTTCGCGACTACCTTCTCGCCTGCCCCGGGGTCCTCGAGGAGGGAGAGTCGCCGCCCGGGTCCCGCGCCTGGCCGCAGGAACGACGCCAGGCAGCACTTGCCGAGCTCAAGGAGGACGGCATGTACGCGACATGCAGATTCGCGAGCTGCAGCGGCTGCGCGGAGACGTGAGGAAGTCCGAGCGCCAGATTCGACGGCTCCACCGGCGGCTCCAACGGCGCTCGCAGCGACTGCGGAAGATCGAGGAGAGTCGCTGGTGGAGGCTGCGGCCGCGCCTGCCAAAGCAGCGCCGCGGCGGCGATTAAGTTTGGGACCCGTGAAAGCGAAGATCCTGATCCGTCCCAAGCGGGGGATCCTCGACCCACAGGGCAAGGCGATCGAGCGCGCGCTGCCGGCCCTCGGGTTCGAGGGCGTCTCGGAGGTCCGGGTCGGGCGCCTCGTCGAGCTCGAGGCGGCCGAGCCGGATCGGCTGGCAGAGCTGTGCGAGAAGCTGCTCGCCAACCCGCTGATCGAGGACTACGAGATCGAGCTGGACGGCGACCCAACGGGAGGCGAAGCGCTACAGACCCCCCCCTCGGAGTCGTAGACGAGGAGGCGGCGGGCATCTTTGGTGTTATCCAGTTTCCGGGCAGCTGCGACGATCGCGATGCCCTGCTCGCGTGCCGCCGGGTGGGGGAGGCTCGCCTCGTCTGGCACGAGGACACCGAGCTCGGGGGCGTCGACGTCGTCGTCGTGCCCGGCGGATTCTCGTACGGGGACTATCTGCGTGCCGGCGCGATCGCGCGCTTCGCTCCCGCGATGGAGGCGGTGGCAAGGCACGCCGCAGCCGGCCGGCCGGTGCTGGGGATCTGCAACGGCTTCCAGGTCCTGTGCGAGGCCGGGCTGCTGCCGGGGGCGTTGCTGCCGAACGACTCGCTTCGCTTCGTCTGCCGGCAGGTCGAGCTGGAGGTGGAGTCAACGGCAACCCCGTTCACGAGCGAGTGCCGATCAGGCGAGCGGCTCTCGATTCCCGTAAAGCACGAGTCCGGGCGATACTTCGCCCCGCCTGAGCAGCTCGACCAGATCGAGGCTCGCGGCGGCGTCGTGCTTCGCTACGGGCCGGGCCAGAACCCGAACGGCTCGGTGCGTGACATCGCCGGGGTCGTAAACGAGCACCGCAACGTCATGGGGCTGATGCCGCATCCCGAGCACGCCGTCGATCCGCTCACGGGCTCGGACGACGGATTGCGGATCTTCACCTCCTTGGCCGCCTCGGCGGCGCGCCGGGACCGCGAGCCGCTCAACATCTAGTTGAGATTCCTTGTGTCTTCGAGCAGGACAGGCGCCTTGATCATCGTCAGCTCCCCGCCTCGGTCCGGCTCGATCAGCTGGAGATAAAACCCCTCATCACGCTGGATCAGCTCGAAGACCTGCTCGTTGACGCGCGCCAGCTCCCGGCCGAGCCTCCTGCGGTAGCGGCGCACGGGGTCGACGATCCTTCGGGCGCGGCCGGCACGGCCCTCGCGCGGCAGGCGCGCGGCCAGCCGACCGCGCAACGTCGCGTTGAGCCTGTCCTCTACCGTCGCCCTCCACAACCTCCCTCCTGCGGTGAGCCGAAAGCCGCCGCCGTGGTGATAGACGAGGTCGTCGTAGATGCCGAACTGAAGCGGGTGGGGGTTGATCTTGTTCGTGCGCAGCATCGGATACCACTCTATGCCTGCGTGCTCGAGCAGCCCGAGGAGGTTGCCGCCCACGTCGGTGACCTCCTTGCCCTGCGGATTGGTCCAGGTGTGCCCGCGCCTCCAGTCGCCCGGCAGCTGGCGCCAGAACCGCGCGGTGGTAGCGCAGAAGGAGGGGTGCGGCTGGCGGTCGCCGTTGTTCTCGTCACGGCGGACCGCAACCAGGGGGTAGCGCTCGAGCTTGGACCGCAGGAAGGGCATGATCGGGGCGACCGGGAAGGCGTCGCCGTCGATGAAGATGATCACCTCCTCCGGATCGGCGGCATATGCGACCAGGTCGCCCAGCACGGTCAGCTTGAGCTCGTGCCGCTCGAGCGGCACGTCGGTGGCGTAGAAGAACTCGTGCGCGTGCCTCCGCAGCTCCTGATCGAGCCACGCATAGACCCTGTACGGCTCGTCGACGTTTCTGTTCAGGTAGCGCCGCTGGACGTCTATCCAGCGGTCGGAGCGCCAGTGGACGGTGGCTATATGGACCAAGCGGGCGCTAGATTAGACCGGATGTCTCCGCCTTGGCGACGCGGATTTGCCTCGGAGCTACGCGGAAAGACGCTCGTTACGGTGCTCGGGATGCACCGCAGCGGCACCTCGGCGGTTGCGGGAACCATCCAAGACCACGGCGTGAAGCTTGGGCCGGTCTCGGAGCAAGCGCGCTTCAACGCTCGCGGCAACCGCGAGATCCGCGAGCTCAACCAGCTTCACAACGCGATCCTCAAGCGCAGCGGCGGCTCGTGGTGGGATCCTCCCGGGCAGGTGCGTTTGAGGCGCAGCGACTTTCGAAGGCGCGACGAGGTTCTGGGCGCGATTCCCGGCGGGACGATCGGGGTGAAGGACCCCCGCATGCTGCTCCTGATCGAGCTGTGGCGCGATCTAGACCCCAAGCCCATCGGGGTGATCCGCAACCCGGTTGCCGTTCGGAAGTCGCTGGAGAGGCGCGGCCGCGAGCGCGCGGAGCGGCACCCACAGCTCTCGGCCGTGGGCTGGGAGGAGCTTTGGGGGATCTACAACCGGGCGCTCCTGGAGGAGCTGGATCGAGAGCCGTTTCCGGTGATCGACTTCGAACGCGACGTCGATCTCGACGCCCAGGTCCGGGCTGCGCTCGCCTTCCACGACCTCGAGGCCGGCGCCGACTCGCGCTTCTTCGACCGGGAGCTGGTCGGCCAGCGTGTCGACGAGTGGCGCGCGCAGATCATCTCCGCCGAGGCGCTCGTCCTCTGGGACGAGCTGGCGCGCCGCTCGCTGGCGTAGCCCTCGCGCCGGGCCGCCCACGATACTGGGGAAGTGGCCACCACGAGCGGAGCCAGACACCGCGAGCTCGGGCTCATCGACTCGGAATACGAGCTCATCCGCGAGCTCTTGCAGCGCCACCCCAACGACGTCGAGCTGGCGATGTTCTCGCTGCTGTGGTCGGAGCACTGCGGCTACAAGCACTCGCGGAAGCTGCTCCGCCGCCTGCCGACCGAGGGCGCTCGCGTGCTGATGGGCCCGGGCGAGAACGCGGGCGCCGTCGACCTCGGGGCCGGCCACGCGGTCGCCTTCAAGGTCGAGTCCCACAACCACCCAAGCGCCGTGGAGCCCTTTCAGGGGGCGGCCACGGGCGTCGGCGGCATCCTTCGCGACGTGTTCGCGCTCGGGGCGCGGCCGATCGCCGTTCTCGACTCGCTCCGTTTCGGCGAGCTCTCTTCGGAGCGCTCCCGCTACCTGCTCGACCGGGTGGTCGCCGGCATCGGCCACTACGGCAACTCGATCGGTGTCCCGACGGTGGGCGGCGAGATCTACTTCGAGGCGCCGTACGAGCAGAACTGCCTGGTCAACGCGATGTGCGTAGGGCTGGCGCAGGCGGAGCGGATGGTGCGCTCGGCCGCCAGGGGGTCCGGCAACTTCGTCGTCCTGCTGGGGGCCTCCACCGGCCGCGACGGGATCGGCGGCGCCTCGGTGCTCGCCTCGGCGGAGCTTGCGGAGGGCGAGGAGAAGCGGCCGAGCGTCCAGATCGGCGATCCGTTCGAGGAGAAGAAGCTGATGGAGTGCTGCCTCGAGCTGCTCGATCGGGGTTTGCTGGTCGCTCTCCAGGACCTCGGTGCGGCCGGCCTCACCTCATCCTCTGCCGAGATGGCCTCCGCGGGCGGGGTGGGAATCGACGTCGCCGTGGACAGGGTGCCCCTGCGCGAGGCGGACATGG
>VAYK01000097.1 GCA_005884985.1 Actinomycetota bacterium
CGCGGCGCGTCCCGCGCGAGCGGCGCCACAGCTCAACCCGACGATCTCGGCGCTCCGACAGCTCGGCCTGCTCCGTCGGCCCGTCGACGATCTGGTCCGGATCAAGCGGGCGTTCGGCGTGAAGCTCAACGACGTGTTACTCGCCGCCTGCGCGGGCGGCGTCCGAGCGTTCCTGATGAAGCGCGGCGAGAACCCGATCCGCCTCAAGACGATGGTGCCGGTCAACGTGCGCGGGTCCGGCGAGGCCGATCAGCTGGGCAACCGGATCTCGTTCATGTTCGTCGACCTGCCCTGCGACGAGCCGGACCCGCTGCGCCGGCTGCACGAGATCTATGCCGCGACCAGCGACCGCAAGAGGGCCGGAAAGCCGGAGGGCGCGGACGACGTGGTGCGCTCGCTCAGCTTCCTTCCCTCGCCGCTGCAGGACGTGGTTTCACGGCTGATCGCCAGCCCGCGCACCTTCAACCTCACCGTCTCCAACATCCCCGGGCCCCCCGAGCCGCTGTATATGCGCGGATGCCCGCTGGCGGAGGTCTATCCGGTCGTCCCGATCCCCGAGCGCCACGCGCTTTCGATCGGCGTGACCACGGTGGGAGAAGGTGCGTTCTTCGGCCTCTACGCCGACCCGCAGGCGCTCCCCGGGATCGACGGGCTCGCCGGCGAGATCGACCTCGCGATCGACGAGCTCGCGGCGCTGAGCCCCGCGATCGAGCAGCTCGAGCCGGTTCTCGCCTGACCCGTTCGCCGGGGCGGTCCCCCGAGCGCCCCGTGTAGGCTGCCACTCCGTTCGGAGCCAAACCGGTCCAGCGATGGAGGCCTGCGGATGGAGATCAGCAAGGTTGGTGTCGTCGGCTGCGGCCTGATGGGCCACGGGATCGCCCTCTCCAAGCAGCTCGCGCGCGCGGTCGAGAAGGGCAAGGCGGAGCAGTCCGACGTGGACGCCGTGCGCGGGCGGATCAAGCCGACGCTCGAGTACTCGGATCTCGTGGACTGCGACCTCGTGATCGAGGCGATCACCGAGGATCTCGGCATGAAGCTCGAGATGTGGAGGGAGGTCGACGAGGTGGTCAAGGACGGGGCCACCTTCGCGACCAACACGTCGTCGCTCGCGGTGGCCGACCAGGCGGCGGTCACGAAGCGGGCGGATCGCTTCCTCGGCCTCCACTTCTTCAACCCAGCCCAGGTGATGCCACTGCTCGAAGTGGTGCGCGCAGACGGCACCAGCGAAGAGGCCGTGAAGCTTGGGTTCGAGCTCGGCGAGAAGCTCGGCAAGACGACCGTTGCGGCCCGGGACAACCGTGGGTTCATCGTCAACCGGCTGCTCGTTCCCTACATGCTGGACGCGATTCGCGCTCACGAGGAAGGGATCGGGTCGATCGAGGACATCGACACCGGGATGAAAGCCGGCGCCAGCCATCCGATGGGGCCGCTGACGCTCGCCGACTTCGTCGGCCTCGACACGCTGGCCTCGATCGCAAATGTCATGCACGAGGCCTACGGGGAGGAGCGCTTCGCGGCTCCGCGGACGCTGGAGAAGCTGGTCTCGGCCGGCAACTACGGACGCAAGTCCGGGCGTGGCTTCTACGACTACTCGGGTGAGCGTCCCACACCCACCGACCTGGGGATATAGTCGCCCGCCGAAGGGAGGCAAGCGGCGGTAGCAAGGAGGAGAGCGTGGATCGAGACAGCATCGACCGCATTCGGAGCGCAACCTTCCCGGTCGGGCGTCGCGGATACGAGAAGCGCGAGGTGGACCGGTTCCTCAACAAGCTCGCCGACTGGCTCGAGAAGGGTGGCGGCGACCAGACGCGCGCCGAGCTCCTGAAACGCGACCTCGAGCGGGTCGGCCAGCAGACGGGCAAGATCCTCACCGATGCCCACGACGTCGCAGAGCAGCTCCGGACCGAGGCCGAGCACGAGGCGCGCAGGATCCTCGACGAGGCAGCTGCGCGTGCGAAGCAGGCCATGGGTGCCGCCGACGAGCACGCCGCCGAGGCTCACGCGGCCGCCGACGCCTACGCCAAGAAGACCCATGCCGAGGCCAACGAGTACGCGGACGAGGCCCGCACCGAGGCTGACGCCTACTCGGTCACGACCCGCGAGGGCGCCGACTCCTACGCGGGAAAGACCCGCGAGGAGGTGGCCGCGGCCGCGGCCGATATCCGCCAGCGGGCCGACCGCGACGCCGAGAAGACGGTCGCCAAGGCAAGGGCCGAGGCGGAGCGGATCATCGCCGAGGCCAACCAGCGCCGCGCCGGCATCGAGGCCGTGATCTCCGATCTGGGGGGCCGCCGCGAAGCGGTGGTCGCCGAAATGCAGCGGCTCTCGGGCGAGCTGGCCGGCACGGCGACCGAGCATCGCGCGCCGGCGCCCTCCGAGCCGGCCATCGGGCGAGCAGCTGCGGACAGCAAGCCGCAACCCGCCAGGGCGCGCCCGAAGGCAACCCGCTGAAGGTGAGCACTCGCGAGGGGAGCGACCTCGGGCGCGCGCTCGAGGACGCCTTGGCCGGCGGTCCCGAGCGCCACCACCGGAAGACCGCCGAGCAGGGCAAGCTGCCGGTGCGCGAGCGCGTGGCGCGGCTCGTCGACGCTGAGTCGTTCGCCGAGGAGGCGCTGCTCGCCAACTGGGAGCAGGAGGGCCTTGGCGCCGACGGCGTGGTCACCGGCCTGGCGCTCGTCGGTGGGCGCGAGGTGGCGCTGATAGCCAATGACCCGACCGTGAAGGCGGGCTCCTGGGGCCCGAAGACGGTCGAGCCGGATCACAGACCAGGTGCAGATGTTCCCCGGGCGCCGCGGCGCGGGGCGCATCTTCTACAACGAGGTCGTCCTCTCCGGCAGGGTGCCGCAGGTCTGCCTGCTCTTCGGCCCCTCCGCCGCCGGGGGCGCCTACATCCCGGCGTTCTGCGACGTGGTGATCATGCGGGACGGCAACGCCTCGATGTACCTCGGATCCCCGCGGATGGCCGAGATGGTGATCGGCGAGAAGGTGACGCTCGAGGAGATGGGCGGGGCCAAGATGCACACCTCGGTCTCGGGGTGCGGCCACTTCCTCGTCGACTCCGACGAGGACGCAATCGACCTGGCGAAGCGCTATCTGTCCTACATGCCGCGGAGCTGGCGCGAGGCGCCGCCTTCGGCGCCGCCGGCCGAGCCGGGCAGCGGCACGGCGGTCTCCGAGATCGTCCCCGCCGACGAGAACGCCGCCTTCGACGTCGCTGACCTGATCGAAGCGTTGGTGGACGCCGACTCCTTCCTCGAGGTCCATGATCGCTGGGCGAAGGAGGTGGTGGTCGGGTTCGCCCGCCTCGACGGCCGCGCGATCGGGATCGTCGCCAACCAGCCGAAGGTCAAGGGCGGTGTGCTGTTCGTCGACTCCGCCGACAAGGCCGCCCGCTTCATCTTTACCTGCAACGCGTTCAACGTCCCGCTGCTCTTTCTCGCCGATGTTCCCGGGTTCATGATCGGCACCCAGGTCGAGCGCCAGGGGATCATCCGCCACGGCGCGAAGATGATCTCCGCGGTCTCCGAGGCGACGGTTCCGAAGCTGTCGGTGATCGTCCGCAAGGCCTACGGCGCCGGCCTGTACGCGATGGCCGGCCCGGCGTTCGAGCCCGACTGCTGCATCGCCCTGCCCACCGCCTCCATCGCCGTCATGGGGCCGGAGGCGGCGATCAATGCCGTCTTCTACAACCAGATCCAGGAGGTCCACGATCCGGCCGAACGCGCGGAGTTCGTGCGGAAAAAGCGCGAGGAATACGCCGCCGACATCGACATCCTCCACCTCGCGTCGGAGCTGGTGGAGACCAAGGACCGACGCTTCTCGCGGCGCCACAACCCGATTACCCCCGCTTAAAGGCTCCCGGTACCGTGTCTGGGATGCGTCCCACCGCCAGATCACCGCTGCTCGCGGCGGCGGCGTGCTTCCTCGCCTTCGGGGCGGTGCTCGCGTGCGCCTACGCGATCGCCCCGCTGGGGCGCCTGGACGCGACCGCGCTCCACGGGCTGCTTGCGCTGGACGGCCGGTTCACCGATCGCGTCGTCTACGTCGCGGTGCACTCGGCCGACCCGCTGCCGATCATGGCCATGCTCACCGCCCTGTTCGCCTGGGGATGGGCGCTGGGCCGCCGCCGGGAGGCCCTCGCGGCGGTCGGGCTCGTCGCGGGCGCCAACCTTGCCGGACTGATCTTGAAGCTGGCGCTCTCGCACCCTCGCTTCTACGCGATCCTCGGAACGGACCAGATGGGCGCCGACGCCTTCCCCAGCGGCCACGCGACGAGCGCGATGTCGATCGCCCTCGCCGCGGTGCTGGTGTCCCCGGCGCGGGCGCGCATTGCCGTCGCCTGCGGCGCTGCGGCTTACGTGATCGCGGTCTCGACCTCGCTCCTCGTGCTCGGTTGGCACTTCCCCAGCGACGTGCTGGGCGGGCTGCTCCTTGCCTCCGGTTTCTTCTGCTTGGCTGTCGCCGCCATCGGGGAGGGCGCCGCGCGCCGCGCGGGCGTCGCGGCTCAAAGGGCCGGGCTGGCGCTTTCGCCGGGACTCGGCGGAGTCGCCGTCGCCGCGCTGGCGGCGGCGGGCCTGATCGTTTTGTCCCGGGCCGAGGAGCTGCTCACCTTCGCCCGCCTGCACACGGTGGCCACCGCCACGGCGCTCGCCCTGATGGTGGTCTCGGCTGGCCTGGTCGCTAGCGCCACGTTGATCGCCGATCGCTAGGGCCGGTGGCCGGGCTTGGCGTCTGCGGCGGGAGCGCCGTCCGGGGGCTCGACGTTTCCCTGCCGGATGCCGTTCTGCTCCAGCGCCACGGCGTCGACCGTTACGTCCTCCCGCACCGGATCGATCACGTCGCCAACATGCGATCGCTGGCGGAGGCGGGTTGTGACCGCGTGCTGGCGCTGGGCTCCGTAGGCGGATTGCACAGACAGCTGGGCCCGGGGACGTTTGTCTGCCCCGACGACTTCATCGCCCTGGATGCCGGCCCGGTGGCCTTCGACGACGAGCGCGCACACAGCGTGCCGCGGTTCGACCCGAGCTGGCGCCGCCGGGTCGTGCTCGCCTGGCAGGACCGGGTGGGCTCGGAGATCGTCGACGGAGGCGCCTACTGGCAGGCCCGCGGTCCGCGGCTGGAGACGCCCGCCGAGATCCGCCTGATGGCCGCGCACGCGCAACTGGTCGGGATGACGATCGCCTCCGAGTGTGTCGCCGCCGGCGAGCTCGGCCTCTCCTACGCGGCCATCTGCGTGGTCGAGAACCTCGCCAACGGAGTGGGGGAGCATGAGCTGACGATGGAGGAGCTGCTGGCCGGGCGAGCCGCGAACCGCGAGGCCGTGGCGCGGGCGCTCGAGCAGCTGGTGCCCGCGCTGGCATGAGCCTGGCCGTCACAGGCGGGCGGCTGGATGGCGAGGTCGTTGGCCTGCGGGTCGAAGGAGGCAGGATTGTGGCGCTGGGCCCGGGGGTGGACTCCAGGCCGGGCGATGAGGTGATCGACGCCGACGGGATGGCCCTCGTCCCGGGGCTCGTCAACGGCCACACCCACGCCGCCATGACCCTGTTCCGTGGCCACGGCAGCGACCTGCCGTTGATGAGGTGGCTGGCGGAGGTGATCTGGCCGGTCGAGGCCCGGCTCGACGCCGACGACGTCTACTGGGGCGCGCGGCTGGCCTGCGTGGAGATGATCCGAACCGGCACGGTGCGCTTCTGGGACATGTATTGGCATGCCGGGGCAACGGCTGAAGCCGTCGAGGACGCCGGGCTTCGGGCCACGATCGGCGCGCCGCTGATCGACGTCGGCGCCGCTGCGGGAAAGGGAACGCTCCACGAGGCCGCCGAGCGCAGCCTCGAGCAGATCGGCGGGGCACGCGAGCTGATCGCGCCGGCACTCGCCCCACACGCCATCTATACGGTCAGCGAGCCGTCGTTGCGATGGCTCGCGGACACGGCCGAGGAGCGGAAGCTGCCCGTGCACATCCACCTCTCGGAGACCGAGGACGAGGTGGCGCGTTGCATCGAGGCGCACGGGGTCCGCCCTGCGGAGTACCTCGACGGGCTCGGGCTGCTGGGGCCGCGCACCCTGCTCGCCCACGGGGTCTGGCTCGGCGAGGAGGAGATCGAGCTGATCGCCGAGCGGCGGGCCACGGTGGTCACGAATCCGGTCGCGAACCTGAAGCTCGCCGTGGGTCGCGCCTTCCCCTACCTCGCGACCCGCGAGGCCGGTGTCCACCTCGGCCTCGGCACCGATGGGCCGGGGTCGAACGATTCACTCGACCTGTTCTCTGACATGAAGACCTTCGCGCTGCTTCACAAGCACGAGGCGGGCGATCCCGCCGCGGTGAGCGCCGCCGAGACATGGGAGATCGCCACCGGCCGTCGCTCGCCGCTGCTCGGAGGAGGCGACCTCGCCCCGGGACGGCCGGCCGACTTCCTGCTGCTGCGCGCGGACTCGCCCCAGCTCGGCCTCGGCGATTTCACCGCGGGCCTCGTGTATGCGGCCTCGGGGGCGGTCGTTGACACGACCGTGGTCAACGGCAGGGTGCTGATGCGCGGCGGCGCGGTCGAGGGGGAGGACGAGGTCCTCTCCCGGGCGCTGGAGCGCGCCCGCCGCCTCGGGCTGGCGTAGAGGCGCTAGTCCTCGCGCGCCCCAGCCTTCGCCCAGTGAGTGGGGGCTGGGGCGTGACCGTTGCTGCTCGCCGCCCGGGGCAGCGGGGCGATGCCCGCCCAGCCCGGCCGCTCGGCCGCCCGGCGCAGGGCCGCATCGAGGTAGTCCTCGACGATCGTCATGCCCCCGAGGCCGGGCAGGTCCGAGATCGTGCGGTCGATCTCGCGGATCTGCTCGCGGCCCTGCGGGCCGTCGCCGAACAGGTAGATCGCCAGCGCGTCGACCTCCTGCTCGCTCTTGACACCCGCTCCCACGGGCGTCCAGAGGTTGGACAGAGCCCAGCGAACGAGCCGGCGGGCGGTGCGGCTGCGTTGCAGGCGTGCCTTGGCCTGCGCTCGGTAGAAGGCGAAGTGGCGGCGCTCGTCCTGGATCACCTTGCGCAGGAGCTGGTGGAGCACCGGGTGTTCGCAGCGGCGGATCAGGGCGTGGTAGCCGGTGAGCGTCGTCAGCTCGTTCACGGCTCCCCAGATCATGTGGATGGCGGCGAAATCGCGGGTCATGATCGAGCCGAGCATCGTCGGCACGAGCCCCAGCCCGTTGCCGACGCCGACCCTCACCCGGAGCTCGCGCCAGCGGTGGGGGCGCGTGGGCATCGGGGTGGAGCCGTCCGGGAGCTTTGGCTCGGCCGGCAGCTCGATCCCGTAGGAGCGCAGGAAGTCGGAGAACGCCTCCCCGTGCCAGAGCCCCTCGTACACCCAGCAGCTCAGGAACGGCGTGATCTGCGGGTCGGCCGCAACGCGAGTGGCCAAATGTCCATCATGTAGTGGAGGCACATCACGTCGCCGTCGGAAAGCGGGTGGTCCGGGACCTGCGCCCACTCGATCCCGCGCAGGTCGACCTTCTTCGAGTTGCGCAGATAGCGGTCGAGGTCGAATTCGACGATCGTCGGGTCGCTCATCGGGTCTCTTCCTGTGATCTGTGTCGGTCCGATGTGATGGGCCCCAGCGGCGCCCGCATCAATCTACGACGTTTGGCGGCTATCGGTTCACGATCGCCCGCGCGGCGGGTGCCCGAAACCGCCTCATGTCCGGGCGTGCACGCGCCGATAAGACGATGATGCGCCCACTGTGGCCAAACGACCGATGAGTGGCCCTTCGCTCAAGGATCGCGCCGCGGACGCCGGCCGCGTCCTGGCCGATCGAGTCGCCTGGCGCGTGCCGGGTCAGCCCATCCGGGCGGTCGCGGACCCGGCCACCATGGCCAGGACGTTCACCTACCTGTTCGGAATCGGGGCGACGCTCCTGCTGGTCACCCTGGCGCTTCCCCACTCGGTCGATCGGAACACGGCCGGGCTGATCGCGACCGCGCTTGCCGCGTACCTGGCGGCTGGGGGCTTCCTGGTCCTCTTCGACCGGCTGCCGCTGTGGTTCTTCGAGGCGTCGCCCCTGCTCGGCACGGTTCTCGTCAGCCTGGGGACCTACTTCGGCGGCTCCGATGCCACCTCGGCCTACGCCATGTACTACTTCTGGGTCGGGATCGCCGCCTGCTACTTCCTGAGGCCGGCCGTGGCCGCGATCCAGCTCGCGCTCGCCTCCGCCGGCTACGGGATCGTGCTGATCGCCCTCGGAGACGTCACGGTTCCCGCTCTGAAGTGGGCGGTGGCAACGGGGACGCTGTTCGCCGTCGGCATCCTGATCACGGCGCTTCGGAGTCAGATGGAGCGAATGCTGACCGAGCTCGGCGCGGCGGCCCGCACCGACTCCCTGACCGGCCTCGCGAACCGCCGCGAGCTCGAGGAGCGATTCGTCGGCGAACTCGAGCGCTCCACCCGAGGGGGCCGGCCGCTGGCGATCGTGGTGCTTGACCTGGACTGGTTCAAGGAGTTCAACGACCGGTTCGGGCACGCCGCCGGCGACCGCGCGCTCGTCCAGCTCGCCGAGGGGCTGAGGCGGGCAACTCGAACCAGCGATGTGGTCGCGCGCTTGGGCGGAGAGGAGTTCGCCGTGCTCGCCCCGGAGACGGACGAGCTCGAGGGCTATCAACTTGCCGAGCGGCTACGGGCCGAGGTTCGGGCGACGTTCGCTCGCCAGCCGGAGAAGATGACCGTGAGCTGTGGTGTGGCCAGCTTCCCGGTCCATGGCATCACCACCGGCGAGCTCCTCCATTCGGCCGACCGTGCCCTGTATGAGGCCAAGGAGGCAGGACGGGACCGCTCGGTCGTCTACCGGCACGCGGGCGTCCCGGAAGAGGACGCCGAGACGGCCGCTATCGAGCGAACGAGCCCAAGGCTCGCCTCGCTCGTCTCGCTGGCCGAGGCCGTCGACCGTCGCAAGGGCTCGCCGGGCAACTCCCGAAGGGTGGCTCGCTACGCCGAGCAGCTGGCTCGCAGCCTCAGCCTTCCAGAAGAGGAGGTCGAGCGGGTGCGGATCGCCGCGCTGCTGCGCGACGTGGGAGAGGTCGGGGTGGCGGAGTCGATCCTCAACAAGCCGGCGCCGGTCAGCGACGAGGAATGGCGCGAGCTGGAGCGGCATCCGGAGATCGGCGCCCGCATTGTCGGCGCGGCTCAGCTCGGCCGCGTCGGCGAGTGGATCCTGAGCCATCACGAGCGGCCTGACGGCAGCGGGTATCCGCGCGGCCTGCGAGAGCACCAGATTCCCCTCGAGGGACGGATCGTGGCGGTTGCCGACGCCTTTGCCGCAATGACCGCCGACCGGCCCTACCGGCGACGCTTCTCGCCGAAGCGCGCCAAGGCCGAGCTCCAAGCGCGGGCGGGAAGCCAGTTCGACCACGACGTGGTCCAGGCCTTCCTGTCGCTGAACGGGGAGCTCGAGTCCGACGCCGAGCGGGGCACGCCGGCGCCGTCCGCCGGGGCCTGAGGGTCTAAGTTCGGCCGGAAGCAGTCTCGCGAGGGCTGAGAGCACCTAAGGAATGAAGCGCCGCA
>VAYK01000098.1:0-4726 GCA_005884985.1 Actinomycetota bacterium
GACGGTGTCTATGAGCATTTTGCGAACGGCGTTGGCGAGCGCGGCGCCAGGCTGCGAACCGAATGGGAGCAGCACGTTTCGGACGCCGGCCCGGAGCTCGCCGCGCAGATCGACCAGATGCAGCGGCGGGAGTTGCCCGAGGGCTGGGACGCCGAGATCCCCAGCTTCGACGCCGATCCGGACGGGATCGCCACCCGCAAGGCGTCGAACAAGGTGCTGAACGCGATCGCCCCGCGGGTGCCGTGGCTCCTCAGCGGCTCGGCCGACCTCACCGGATCAGCGGCCAGCGGGCTCACCTCCGACGAGGCCGGCACGTTCTCGCCCGAGGATCGCTCCGGCCGCCTCCTCCACTACGGCATCCGCGAGCACGAGTCCGCCGCGATCTCCAACGGGCTGGCGCTCACCAAGCTGCGCCCGGTCTGGTCGACCTACCTGATCTTCTCCGACTACGCGCGCCCGGCGATCCGGCTCTCGGCGCTCATGGAGCTGCCGGTGATCCACTGGTTCAGCCACGACTCGATCGGCCTGGGCGAGGACGGTCCCACCCACCAGCCCGTCGAGCAGCTCGCCTCGCTGCGCGCTATGCCGGGGCTGAATCTGATTCGGCCGAGCGACGCCAACGAGGTGGCCGAGGCGTGGCGGGTGATGATGCAGCAGAAGCACCAGCCCACCGCCCTGGTGCTGACCCGTCAGAACGTGCCGGTGCTGGACCGGTCGAAGTACGCTTCTGCCGACGGACTTCGCCGCGGGGGCTACGTGCTCGCCGACTCCGATGGTGAGCCCGAGGTGATCCTGATCGCCACCGGCAGCGAGGTCTCGCTGGCAGTCGACGCCTTCGAAGAGCTACGCTCGGAGGGCGTGCGAGCCCGCGTCGTCAGCCTGCCCTCCTGGTACCTGTTCGACCTCCAGCCGACGGAGTACCGCGAGAGCGTGCTGCCGAATGCGGTGCAGGCACGGGTCGCCGTGGAGCAGGCGTCGACCTTCGGCTGGGACCGCTACGTGGGCCCGCACGGGCAGATCGTCGGCATGCACACGTTCGGGGCCTCGGCGCCGCTGAAGGAGGTGCAGCGAAAGTTCGGCTTTACGCCGGAGCGGGTGGTGGAGGCCGCGCGGGAGCTATTGCCATGAAGCCCACCCAGCAGCTCCACGAGCTTGGCCAGAGCCTGTGGCTCGACAACATCACCCGCGAGATGCTCGGGGACGGAACGCTGCGGCGCTACATCGACGATTTGTCGATCACCGGGCTGACCTCCAACCCGACGATCTTCGACAAGGCGATCAGCGGCGGCAGCACCTACGACGAGCGCATCGTCGAGCTCCACGGGCGGGGCTTGGAGCCCGAGCAGGCGTTCTTCGAGCTGGCGCTGGCGGACCTCCGCGATGCGGCGCGGATGTTCGAGCCGATCAACCAGCGCACGGACGGCGTCGACGGCTGGGTCTCGCTCGAGGTGTCGCCCCTGCTCGCCGATGACGCCCAGGCGACGATCGCGCAGGTCGCCGAGCTGCACTCCCGGGCGGACTGCAACATCTTCATCAAGATCCCCCGTGACGCTGCTCTTCTCGACCGAGCAGTACCTCGCCGCAGCCGAGGCGTACATGCGCGGCGTGGAGCGACGCATCGAGGCGGGGCTCGACCCCGCCGTTCCCTCGGTTGCGTCGATCTTCGTCAGCCGCTGGGATGTGGCGGTCGCAGACGAGGTGCCGCAGGAGCTCCGCAACCAGCTCGGGATCGCCGTCGCCAAGCAGGCCTATCGCGCCTATCGCGAGCTGCTCGACTCAGAGCGCTGGCTGCGCCTCGCCAACGAGGGCGTCCGGCCGCAGCGCCTGCTGTTCGCGAGCACCGGCACCAAGGATCCGGAGGCCTCCGACGTGTCGTACGTCGAGGCGCTCGCCGCCCCCTTAACCGTCAACACGATGCCCGACAAGACCCTGCTCGCCTTCGCCGATCACGGAGAGGTCGGCGAGCCGATCCCGACGGACGGCGGTGACGCCGAGCAGGTACTCGCCGAGTTCGAGGCCGCGGGCGTGGACGTCGCCGAGCTCGCCGCCCGGCTTCAGCGCGAGGGCGCGGAGGCGTTCGACGCGTCGTGGAAGGAGCTCATGCAGTCGATCGAAGAGAAGAGCCGCGAGCTCGCGGCGGCCGAGTAAGGCGGCCGGGCTAGATCCCGAACCCTCGCCCGGGCGCAAGAAAGGAGCCTTGGCAATGCAACTCGGAATGATCGGACTGGGACGCATGGGCGCCAACATGGTGCGACGCCTGCTGCGCGCGGAACACGAGTGTGTGGTCTTCGACCTCGATTCCGACGCGGTGTCCCAGATGGCAGGCGAGGGCGCCGTGGGTGCGGAGTCCGTCGAGGACCTGGTCGCCAAGCTCAAGGCGCCGCGGGCCGTGTGGCTGATGGTGCCCGCCGCAGTGGTCGACAAGACGCTCGACGGTCTCGTCCCCTCGCTGGAGCCCGGCGACGCCGTGGTGGACGGCGGGAACTCCTACTACCGGGACGACATCCGACGCTCGGCACGGCTGGCAGAGCACCACCTCGACTACGTGGACACCGGGACGAGCGGCGGAGTCTGGGGACTCGACCGCGGCTACTGCCTGATGATCGGCGGGCCCGACGAAGCGGTCAGCCGGCTCGACCCGATCTTCGCCACGCTTGCGCCTGGCGTGGACTCGGCGGAACGCACGCCCGGTCGCGACGGCGAGCCGAGCGCGGCCGAGCAGGGCTACCTCCACTGCGGGCCGAGCGGCGCGGGCCACTTCGTGAAGATGGTCCACAACGGGATCGAGTACGGGGTGATGGCCGCTTACGCGGAGGGGCTCAACATCCTCCGCAACGCGAACGCCGGCAAGGTGGACCGCGAGGTGGACGCCGAGACGGCCCCACTCGAGAATCCCGAGTACTACCAGTACGACCTGGACATCGCCGAGGTCGCGGAGGTCTGGCGGCGGGGCAGCGTGATCGGCTCCTGGCTCCTCGACCTCACCGCCGAGGCGCTGCAGGAGTCACCCGATCTGTCCGACTTCGCCGGCCGCGTCTCGGACTCGGGCGAGGGGCGGTGGACCTCCATCGCCGCGATCGAGGAGGGTGTTCCGGCGCCCGTTTTGAGCATGGCGCTCTACTCCCGCTTCGCCTCCCGCGGCCTCGACGACTTCGCCGACAAGGTGCTGTCGGCGATGCGCAAGCAGTTCGGCGGCCACGCCGAGAAGGCCGCTCAGTAGTGGTGGCGGGAATTTGCCGGAGGGACCACTGACGGCATGGCCCGGGTGACAGTCACCGACACCCCGCCGGAAGCCACCGACCTGGCGGCCGAGCGGCTCGCCGAGGCGATCACCGCCGGCCGTCGCGAGGGCCGACCCGTGAACGTGTCACTCGCCGGCGGCTCGACCCCCCGCGCCTCGTATGAGCGGCTCGCCAGTGTGGTCGACGACTGGGAAGGGGTCGAGTTGTGGCTCGGCGACGAGCGCCTCGTGCCGCTCGACCACCCGGAGTCGAACTACCGGATGCTCGCCGAGACGCTGCTCGAGCGCACCGGAGCGGTCGCCCACGCCGTTCCCACCGACGGCTCCGCCGAGCAGGCCGCGGCCGCGTACGCACGCGAGATCCGCCAGCGGGTCCCCGCGGGGCCGGACGGCGTTCCGGCGCTCGATCTCGCGCTGCTGGGCCTCGGCGAGGACGGCCACACCGCCTCGCTCTTCCCCAACGCGCCGCCGTTGGACGTTCGGGGCGAGATCTGCGTTGCGGTCCACGACGCGCCCAAGCCGCCGCCCGACCGCGTCAGCCTGACGCTCGACGTCCTGCGAGCCGCGCACCAGTCGTTGATCCTCGCCGTCGGGGACGAGAAGGCGAGCGCGGTGGCCGGGGTTCTCGCCGGCCCGGATCCGGGCGTGCCCGCCAGCCTCCTCGCCGACGGGCCGCTGGAGCTGATCATCGACCGCGCCGCCGCCCGAGAGCTCCCGGTGAGCGCCACCCGAACGGCGTAGGTCACCGGTGGCCACCACCGGCACCCCGCTCACCCGGCGCGACGCCTGGAAGGCGCTGGAGGGCCATTTCGACGAGATCCGCGACGTGCACCTGCGCACGCTGTTCGCCGATGACCCCGGCCGCGGCGAGCGGATGACCGCCGACGGCGCCGGGCTGTTCCTCGACTACTCCAAGAACCGGGTCACCGACGATACGGTGCGGCTGCTTTGCCAGCTCGCCCGGGAGTCCGGGATGCCCGAGCGTCGCGAGGCGATGTTTCGCGGCGAGCGGATCAACATCTCCGAGAACCGCTCGGTCCTTCACGTGGCGCTGCGGATGCCGCGCGATCGCTCGCTGATCGTTGACGGCGTCGACGTCGTGAAGGAGGTCCATGACGTGCTCGACCGGATGGGCGACTTCTGTGAGCGGGTCCGAGGTGGGGAGTGGCGCGGCCACACCGGCAGGCCGATTCGCAACGTGATCAACATCGGGATCGGCGGCTCGGACCTGGGGCCGGTGATGGCCTACGAGGCGCTCCGCCACTACTCGAAGCACGAGATGACGTTTCGCTTCGTCTCGAACGTGGACGGCACCGACTTTGCAGAGGCCACCCGCGACCTCGACCCCGATGAGACCCTGTTCATCGTCTCCTCGAAAACCTTCACCACGCTGGAGACGATGACCAACGCCCGCACCGCCCGCGAGTGGGTCCTGGGCGCTGTGGAGGACGAGGCCGCAATCGCCAAGCACTTCGTCGCCGTCTC
>VAYK01000098.1:4740-10676 GCA_005884985.1 Actinomycetota bacterium
TCGGGTTCTGGGAGTGGGTCGGCGGCCGCTACTCGATGGACTCGGCGATCGGGCTGTCGACCATGCTCGCGATCGGAGCCGAGCGGTTCGGGGAGATGCTGGCCGGTTTTCACGCCATGGACGAGCACTTTCTCCAGGCGCCGATCGAGCGCAACCTCCCCACGCTCATGGGGCTGCTGGCCGTTTGGTACGGGGACTTGTTCGGCGCCCAGACGGTTGCCGTTCTGCCCTACGACCAGTACCTGCACCGCTTTCCGGCCTATCTCCAGCAGCTGACGATGGAGTCGAACGGCAAGCACGTGATGCTCGCCGGGGAAGTGGTGGACTACGAGACCGGGGCCGTCTACTGGGGGGAGCCCGGGACCAACGGCCAGCACTCCTTCTACCAGCTGATCCACCAGGGAACCAAGCTGATCCCCTGCGACTTCATCGGATTCGGCCGCTCGCTCAACCCGCTCGGCGAGCATCACGACCTGCTGATGGCCAACGTCTTCGCGCAGACCGAGGCGCTCGCCTTCGGCAAGACAGCCGACCAGGTGAGGGAGGAAGGTACGCCCGAGCAGCTCGTCCCGCACCGCGTGTTCGAGGGCAACCGTCCCTCCAACACGATTCTCGCCGAGCGGCTCACCCCGCAGACCCTCGGGTCGCTGGTGGCGCTCTATGAGCACAGCGTGTTCACGCAGGGGGCGGTGTGGGGCATCGACTCCTTCGACCAGTGGGGAGTCGAGCTCGGCAAGGTCCTTGCCAAGCGCATCGTCCCCGAGCTCGAGGCCGACACTGAGCCCGAGCTCGCGCATGACGGCTCCACCAACGCCCTGATCCGGCGCTACCGAGCCCTACGGGGCCAATAGCATGAGCGCATGATCGCCCGAGGCGGCATCGACCTCGGTGGCACCAAGATCCAGACCGTCGTCGTCAACGGCAGGTGGAGGGTGCTCGGCCAGGCGCGCCGGCCGACGCCGACGACCGGTGGCCCCGAGGACGTCGCCCAGCAGATGGCGGAGGCGATGCGGGAGGCGGCGCAGGCGGCCGGCGTCAAATCGCATGAGCTGGCCGGCGTGGGCGTGGGCTCGCCGGGGGACGTCGACGAGCGCACGGGCGAAGTGTCCAAGGCCCGAAACCTCCCCGGTTGGGACGGCACCTTCAAACTCGGGCCGTGGTTGGGCAAGCAGCTCGCGACCGCGGTGAGGGTTGGCAACGACGTGCAGGTCGCCACCGAGGCCGAGTTCCGCCTCGGGGCCGGCCGTCCCTACAAGTCCCTGGTGGGCGTCTTCTGGGGCACCGGGGTCGGCGGCGGGCTGATCCTCGATGGCAAGCCCTGGCTGGGTCGCGGCGGGGCGGGCGAGGTCGGACACATGGTGGTCAAGAAGGACGGCGCGCCCTGCCCCTGCGGGCGCCGAGGCTGCCTCGAGGCCTACGCGGGTCGAGCGGCGATGGAGGCCAAGGCGCGGCGGGAGCACGAGGAGGGCCGGAAGACCGAGCTGTTCAAGATCATGAAGAAGCACGAGCACGACCGCCTGACGAGCGGGATCTGGGAGCGGGCCCTGAAGGCCGAGGACTCGCTGGCGACGGAGCTGATCGATCGGGCCGTCGCGGCGCTCGGAGCCGGGATCGCCTCGGTGATCAATCTCCTCGACGTCGAGGCTGTGATCATCGGCGGCGGGATCGGCACGCGGCTCGGCGAGCCCTACGCGAAGCGAATCGTCAAGGCCATGCATCCGCATCTGTTCAACGACGACAATCCGCCCGCGGTCGAGGTCGCCTCGCTCGGCGACCTCGGCGGCGCGATCGGCGCCGCAGTGCAGATCAAGCGCTAGGAATCCCGGAGCATCGCGGCGACCGCCCCGAGGGCCTCGGGATACCCGCGCGCGAACGACGGCGTCGGCTGCAGCGCCTCGGCGAACAGGTCGCGCAGGCGGCTGGTGGCGGCGCCGCGGCGGATCTTCACCTCGTCCGAGTCCGTTCGGAAGGTCAGCTTCTCGATCCCTCCGCACCCCCGGGCGTCGGGCTCGCGCTCCAGCGAAAGCGCCACCGGGCTTCCGTCGGTTCGCACGGCCTTCCCGTGTGCTCGCCCATGGTCGCGCTCGATCCCCTCCGGGCGCCAGCCCGCGCGTGCGACGACCCATCCGGCCAAGAGCAGCCCGGCGGACAGGGCCTCCCCCTCATAGCGGACGTCGAGGCCCGCGATCCGGGGCAGCATGGCCCGCTGCTCGGGCGACTCGAAGGCCGCGGCGGTGGCGGCGCGCCAGAACTCCAGCCGGCCCCAGGCGAGGTCGTGGACCCGGGCGCTCTTGGTCAATTCCTGGAGGCGCCGCAGGGCAGCCCCGTCGTCGGCGGTGGAGTCGACCAGGACCTGCTGGGCTCGGTCGAGCAGGCGCGGGTCCGGGATCGGCGAATCAGGCTCGGGCAGCCAGAGGACGGTGGGCAGGTCGCTGAGCAAGAGCGGCGCCAGCAGCGAGGCGGCGTGCTCGAGACGAGAGTCGTCGGCGGTCAGCGTCACCCGATCGTGGCAGACACCGACCCGGCCGGCGGCATCGGGCAGCTCGCACTCGATCACCGCCTCGGCGTCGAGCCGGTCGGAGCCATGCCGGCGCAGGACCAGCGTCCGGGACGGGCTGTGGGCGCCGAGCCCGGCGAGAGCGTCGCCGACGGTCTTCCCGGCCTCCGACGAAGCGGGCGCGACGAACAGGTTCAGGGTTCGGGCGACGGCCTGCCGGCGACCGCCGTCCTGGAGGGGGTGGTGCAGGCGAGCGAGCTCGGCGACCACCTCGTCGATGTGGACGCCCTCGCCCCGCCACCGGCTGCGCTCCGGCACCGCGCTCACACCTGCCTCCAGCTTCGTCCCCGGACGGCGAGCAGCTCGTCGGCCTCCGGCGGCCCCTGGCTGCCCGCCTCGTACACCGACGGGCCGGGCCCCGACTGCCGCACGTCGAGGACCGGCTGCACGATCCGCCACTCGGCCTCGACCTCGTCCGCGCGCGTGAACAGGGTCGCGTCGCCGCGCAAGGCGTCGTGGAGCAACCGCTCGTAGGCCTCGGGCGAATCGCCGAGGAACGAGGTCCCGTACTTGAACTCCATTTGCACCGGCCGGACGCTCATCGTCTGGCCCGGGACCTTGGCCACCAGGCGCAGCGACGCTCCCTCGTCAGGCTGCACGGAGAGCACCATCTCGTTGGGCTCGACGTCACCGATGTCGGACCCCGCGAACGGCAGGTGCGGGACGGGGCGAAATTGCACCGCGATCTCGGTCATCCGCCGCGGCAGCCGCTTCCCCGTGCGGACGTAGAACGGCGTCCCCGCCCAGCGCCAGTTGTCGACCTCCACCCGCATCGCGACGTAGGTCTCGGTGCGCGAGCCGTCGGCGACGTCCTCCTCGTCCAGGTAGGCCCGTACCTCCTCACCGCCGACCCAGCCGCCGCCGTACTGGCCGCGCACGACGAAGTCCGGAACCTCCTCCGGCTTGTAGCGGCGGACGGAGTGCAGGAGCTTCACCTTCTCGTCGCGGATCGTGTCGGCGTCGAAGCGCACCGGCGCCTCCATCCCCACCAGGGCGACCAGCTGCATGACGTGATTCTGGATCACGTCCCGAAGCGCGCCGGCGGAGTCGTAGTAGGCGCCGCGATGGCCGATCCCGAGATCCTCGGCGACCGTGATCTGGACGTGGTCGACGTAGCGACGGTTCCAGATCGGCTCGAGGATGCCGTTGGCGAATCGCAGCACCTGGAGGTTCTGCACCGTCTCCTTGCCGAGATAGTGATCGAGGCGGAACACCTGCGACTCGTCGAAGGCCGAGGCCACCTCGGCGTTCAGCCGCAAGGCCGACTCGAGGTCGTGCCCGAACGGCTTCTCGATCATCAGCCTGGTCGGTGGATCGGCGCCGGAGCCCAGGCCGACCGCCGCCAGCGCCTTCGCGATTTGGGCGAAGAAGCGTGGGGCGACGGCCAGGTAGAAGACGTGCTGGGTGATCCCCAGGCGTGCGTCGTCGCGCTCGAGTCGCTCGCCCAGGGTCTTGAACAGCTCCGGATTGCCGAAATCTCCCTGCACTATCTCCAGCCGTGGCTCGAGCGCCTTCCACGCGTCCTCGTCGAACCCCGTGCGAGAGTGGGCCTCGATTGCCTCGCGGGCGGTCTTGCGGAACGAGTGCACGTCGTGGCGGCGCGCGACGCCGATCACCCGCATGGGGTCGGGCAGCAGCCCGGCGAGCAACAGGTTGTAGACCGCCGGGATCAGCTTTCGCGATGCCAGGTCCCCGCCGGCGCCGAAGATGACCAGCGTGGTGGGGTCGGGGAGCGGCTGCTTCACGTCCTGGGTGAAGGGATTGGCCGGCGCCGTCCCGACGCTCACGCTGGCTCCACCTCTCGTCGCGGCGGCACGAAGGCATCGTCGCCCCTCGCCAGCTCCAGCCCGGCGAGCAGGGCGGCGCCGCGTACGCCCGCCTGCCTCCCGTAGCGGGCCAGCCGGATCTCGGCGCGCTCGCCGACGCCGGGGAGGGAGAAGCTGCGCGCGACCTCCCTGGCGGGGCCGAGGAGCAGCTCGCCCGCGGTCGACACGCCACCCCCCACCACGACCACGTCGGGGTCGAAGGTGTTGAGCGCGTTGGCAATCCCGATCCCGAGCCGCTCTCCGAGGATGCGCAGCTGCTCGATCGCCTCGGGGTCGCCGGCCTGCGCGGCGTCCACCGCGTCGTGCCCGTCGACCGCCTTGCCGGCGGCCGCCAGCTTTCCCAGGGGCGAGGACGGGCTGCGTTCCGCGACCTGCGCCGCGAGGCGGTCCAGCACCCGCCCGGCCGCCAGCGACTCGAGCGAGCCGGGCTGCGGAAACTCGCCGGGCTGCGGCACGCCCTCGGCGGCGTCCACGCCGACCAGCGTGTGGCCGAGCTCCGCGGCTGCCCCCGTCGCGCCCCGGTACACGCGTCCGCCGAGCACCAGCCCACCGCCGATCCCGGTGCCGACCGTGAACATCACCAGGTTCTGCACGATCGGCTCACCGGCATCGTCGAACGCCTCCGCCAGCGCCGCCACGGTGGCGTCGTTGTCCACGAACACCGGCAGCCCGAGTCGCTCCGCCAGCACCAGGCGGAGATCCAGGTCGGCCAGGTGAAGGTTGGTGCTCGAGCGGACCCGCCCGGTTGCGAAATCGACCACCGAGGGAACGCCAACGCCGACCGCGACGGTGCGCGAGCTGCGCACCTCGTCGACCGCGGCCACCATCTCCGCCACCACCTCGTCGGAGCTCGAGGCCTCGGTCGGCCGCACCACCGACTCGCTCAGCCGCCCGTGCTCCAGGGTGGCCACCGCCACCTTCGTGCCGCCGACGTCGACGCCGATCAGCTGCCCGCTGAACACAGTCGCTCAATGTACCCTGCCCCGCACGCAGGCATGGCGAAACAAGGCGCCATTCGCCGCCGCGGTGGTCGCCGGCTCGTGAAACGGCCTACGCCGCCACCGGCTCGCGGCGCCGCGGGGCCGGCCGGCGGCGAGCGGGACGCTCGGCGGGCTCGACCAGCTTGCGCAGGAACTGACCTGTGTAGGAGGTGGGGCTGGCGGCGACCTGCTCGGGCGTCCCGGTGGCCACCACCTCTCCCCCGGCCTCGCCGCCCTCCGGCCCCAGGTCGATGAGCCGGTCGGCCGATTTGATCACGTCGAGGTTGTGCTCGATCACGACCACGGTGTTGCCGGCCTCGACCAGCCGTCCCAGCACCTCCAGGAGGCGCTGCACGTCGGCGAAGTGGAGGCCGGTGGTCGGCTCGTCGAGGATGTAGAGGGTGTCGCCGGTCGCCACCTTGGACAGCTCGGTGGCGAGCTTGACGCGTTGCGCCTCGCCCCCTGAGAGGGTGGTCGCCGGCTGGCCTAGCCGGATGTAGTCGAGGCCCACGTCGTGCAGCGTCCGCAGGCGGCGCTCGATCTTCGGGATGTGGGCGAAGAACTCGACCGCTT
>VAYK01000100.1:0-8368 GCA_005884985.1 Actinomycetota bacterium
TGGCCGGGTCGGGGCGAGGCCGCACCAGCCGTGCCCGCTGTCGCGAGCAGAAGCGCAAACGCGATGAGCGCGAATTGCGCAAGGCGGAAGTGGCAGATAGACAGGATGTGGACCCCCCGTAACGTGCTGAACCGCAAGTGTAGCCCCAGCGTGCCCCGATGCCAAGGGGGATCGGGAGGGGCGCGAATCCGCCGGTAGCCTGAGTCTCATCGATCAGCAGGCACCCAGCCGGGGCTCCGATCCTCCCTCCAGCGAGTCGCACCTGTTCCGCGTCGAGATTCGGGAGGCGTGCTCGTGGGGCTCAACGAGGCCCGCAACCGCTCGTGGTCGAGCTCTGGCGCCGCCCGGGGCGGGAACTGCAGCACATCGAGCGAAATAGAGGGAGATTTGCTGACCCTGGCATCGATGTTGGCGAAGGTGGAGGCATAGTGAAACCGCCACTCGCGGACCTCATTCCGGCGCACCGGAAGCGAGCGTTGTGGCTGCTTGCCGCTGCCTGGCTCATCTTGGGTCTCGCCGCGCTGCCCTCTCTCAACACGATGAGCGACCACGGCACCGGCGTGATCGAGTTAGAGCTGATGCAAACCACCGGGAAGGCGCAGGAGGTGCTGAGCGACTACGGGGCAGACGGCCGCTCGGCGGCGCGCACCTCGCTCTGGCTGGATTACCCCTATCTGGTCTCATACGCGCTCTTCCTCACACTCGCGTGCGTTGGGATTTCCGAGCGCGCTCAGCGGCTGGGAAGGCACCGCTGGGCTGCTGTCGGGGTCGCGCTCGCTTGGGCCGGGCTACTAGCCGGCGTCTTCGACGCGGTCGAGAACGCCGCCCTGCTGCGTGTCCTCGCCGGGCATCCGGAGCAGCCCTACCCGGCCGTCGCCTACTTCTGCGCGCTAGCCAAGTTCGTGCTCGTAGCGGCGGCGCTCCTCTACGCCGTGGCTGGTCTGCTTGCCCTGCGACGATCCGGAGCGCCGGGAACGTCCGGTTCAAGCTGAGGAGCGCCCTCCCCATCAGGCCCGGGCGTCTCGCTCTGCCAGCTCCTTGAGGTTCAAAAGCTGTCGGCGCATCATGAACAGGTCGAGCCACGGCACCGTCGGCTGCAGGAGCAGCCGACCCACTGCCCCGTGGGGCTGGCGGCCGACGAGCTTGACCACGACCCGGCAACCCTCCTCGCCCGCGGGGACCACCATGTGTCAACCTCGGGTTTGCGCGATGGTCCTGCGGCTCCTCCCCAGCCGTCCTTGCTGTGATCACCCCGGGCAGGGGGTTCCGCCATCGCCGACCTGGATCAGGCACGCCGTTGCGCTCTGTCCATCGGGATTGATGATCGTCACGTTCTTGCCGCCGGCGCTTGCGGCGGTGGTATTTAGGTTCAGGGTGACGTGGACCGGATCGGTGTAGGTGACCGAGTTGACGGTCACGCCGCCGTCCACGGCGGCCGCGATGTGCCTGGAGAAACCCGGCCCCCCGATGTCGGGCCCGGGGTCGAAGAAACCTGACCCGTTGCTCGAGGTGCCGGTGATGGTGACGCTGACCGCAGGGCTGCCTTGCGGCACGTTCGCCGGCGAGGCCGAGCTCGGCTTTGCCGGTGGCGGCGCCCGAAGCTTGATCACCCGGACACCCCAGGAGTTGGTCGCGTTGGCGTATTCCTGGAAGGTCCAGAAGGTCATGTTGTCTGTCGGGTCCACGACCGTCTGCGAGTAGTCGCCCCAGCGCGGCGGTTGAATGTTGTACGCGCTGGAGCTGGACTGCGTGATGGTGAACGCCCGCGTGGCGCCCAATGGGTCGGTTGCAAGGCGGCCCATCGAGGCGACCGCCGCGAAGCGTCCAACGCCCGCCGTGCTCGAATTGAGCGAGGCGTGGCCTTGTCCGTTGGCGGCGATCGACGGGATCCAGAAAAAGCGCGGGTTGGAAGCCGCGGGGTCGAACATGGTCCCCGACTGGATCAGGCTCGGGGTGGTCGACAGGTTGCCGATCTGGTACCAGCGGTCTGCGGTCCGGTCTCCACCGCTTCCGCCTACTCCGCTCGAGTTGACCCTGATGTTGTGGGCCGTCCACAGCGACAGGCTGCCGTTGGGCCGGCGGGAGATCATCGCCTCGAACAGCCGGTCGTCCAGCGCGTCAAGGTCGCTTGTGCTCCCCTGGGCCGGGACGTTCAGCGGAAAGTAGGTCGGCGGGACGGAGATCGCGAGACTCCCGGACAGCGTCGGGGTTCCGCCTGGATTCGAGACGCGCCGGACGTCAAGGCGGCTGAACACCGCGTTGTCGACACCGACGAAGTAGCCCTGGCTCACGTTCGGGTCCATGTCCTGGGCCGGCTGCGGCGTGAAGGGCCCGGCACCGGTGCCGTCGATCAGGTTGTGGAACGCAGTTACCACGATCGGCCCCCCGCTGGTGACGCTGGACTTGCGGATCACGAAGGCGCTGGTGTTGGCGAAGAGGATGTTCTTGAAGTCGTTGGTGCCTATGTAGATCGCGTTGCGGTCCACCCCCATCTGTGGGTAATCGGCGAACAACCCGCTGCTGCTCGACGGGAAGGAGAAGAAGGTGAAGCTGCTCGAGCCGGTGATCGTCGGGCCCGAGCTGACCGCGATCATGATGCGGTTGTTCTTGCGCGCCAGGTTGACGGCGGAGACGATCCAGCGGCCGGAGAGCCGGTCGTATTCGACCTGCGGGTCGGTGACGTCCTGGCCATTTCGCACCGCGCTCCAGAAGGTCGAGTCGCTCACATTGAGGGCTCCCAGGGTTCCCACCTTGTTAAAGACCTTGATGCGCCCGTTCACCGCGACCAGCACCTGGCCCGGCCCTACCGAGCCCATCGAGTCGGGTGGGACGGCGCCGGACTCGCTGATCTGAGCGCCGAGGAAGGACGTGCCTGCGGGAAAGGGGGCCGACGGGCCGACGGCGTTTCGAACCGGTGCCCGTACGGGCGGCTGCAGCGCGGCCGGCCCGGGAAGCTTGGGCGGCCGCTGCCGCCCGCCTGGCTCCGGCTTCTCGCGGATACCCCGGGGCCTGCCGCCGGTGCGGCGATCCTCGCGCTTCTGGCGGGCGACGATCTCGGCGACGCTCTCCGTGATCCCGGGAGAGCCGGTCCTGGGATGCCCCACCACGGCGCCGATCGGTTGCAGCTCCGCGGCGGTGCCCGACCCGCTGGCTACCAGGGCCACCAGGGCAGCCAGGAACAGCAGCGCGCCGAGCAGTCGAGTCCGCATCGCCCGCAACGAGTCTATCTGCGCTCGAGTCGCCTAGCGCAACCGCCACGAGCCGCCGGGCCGCGAATAGAAGAGCGCCTCTGAGCAGGCCTTTTCGAGGCGCTTACCCACGACGGGCTACCGCTGTTCGCCGAGGAGCCGGCGCGGGAGCGCCGGGGTAGGAGTAGGCTGATTGGCATCGCTCCAGCCCCGGGTGCGGGTCGACTGAGACATGGAACGAGGAACCGAGACGGGGCCGAGGTTGGTGGGCGTCGGTGACGCGGCCACCTACCTGGGCGTAAGCCCTGCCTCGCTCCGCAGATGGTCCGACCAGGGGCTGCTCCGCGTCTACCGTACTCCCGGTGGTCAGCGACGCTATTCGGTGGGGGACCTGGACGAGTTCGTGGGCACCATGCTCAAGCACGCACCGGGTAGGGCTCGGCGCCGACGAAGCTAACGTGCTGGCGCGCCGTTGAGGGCTTTCGGCCGCCTCGGGAACCCGGTCTTTGGCGTGCCCAGAAACGGGCCCACTGGCTGACGCCGCGGCGGCTCCGCTACGTCACGATCGGACTATTTGCGCTCGCTGTCCTTGCCTCAGGCACGCTCCGCGGCAGCTCGTAGCCGCTATCGGATCGCTAGGGGGCTCGGGCGAAACTAGCGGAATTCGGCTTGTCGGCTCGCTGCCAGGCCTCGCGCATCGGCTGGCTGTAGAACACGAACAGAATCGGCGCGATGAGCAGCAGGATGAGTTCATCGACTGGCCCTGGAATCGGCAGGAGCGCAAGTCCGGCGATCCATCGCAGAGGCTTCGGAATCCGGCTGTCGCGGGCCAGGAGCTTCATTGCCCGGACCGTTCTGGTGGCGAATGCGCGTGCGCGCCGCACGCCACCAGTCTAAGCGGGGCGCGGCTCGCGCCCGGGCGAGGGCGAAAAGCGAGCGTGGCGAGGATCGTCGGGTCGGCATGCAGCGCGACCCCAACGGCGCGACGGCACTCCGCCCGCCGAAATAGCCGCCAGATAGCTAGGCCACCGCTATCGGTTGCCACTCCGGTAAGGGATGCGTCGAGGCGTCACTATCGGGCGCCTCGACGCGGCTCGCGATCTCAGTCTCAAGCGCAAGAAGTAGCAGCCTCGAGGAGTTACCTCGCGATCGTGAGGAAACTCTTCGTCATTGCCGCGTTCCTGCTTGCCGCGGCCCTCCCCGCTCAGGCCGCCGCGCAGGGCTCGGGCACCGGCACGATCAACGGCGTCGTCCACGACACGACCTGCTACGGGCCGTGCGCGTACCCGCCACCGCCCCCGCAGCCATATACAGGCGACAACCTCGTGGTCAAGGTCCGCAGCCTTCCCGACCGCGAGCTGGTCGCCAAGCTTCACCCGACGAACGGCCGCTTCCAGATCGAGGTCGCGCCCGGCCTCTATCGCGTGCGGGCAAAGGTTCGCGACGGCGGCTACTGCTGGCAGGGCCAGGCGAAGAAGGTCCAGGTGGTCGAGGATCAGACCACTAGGGTCAGGCTCCACGTCTACAACGCCTGCATAGTTTGAGCCGCGCGCATCCTGGACGCGCCCACTCCGCCTTATCCCTCCCCGTGCGCCAGAAATGGGTCGCTGATGCGACTGGCGGCCGTCCGGAGCTTCCCATGCTGGAGGGAGCGGGAGAAACAACCCGCTACCTGCGCCTCAACGGCAGCGGTCGCTTCTCCGCGTCTTCATAAGCCCGCGCGAGCAGGTCGAGCGGGAGGGCGGGGTCTGCGTCGCCTCCCCGAGGCAGACCGCGTTGGGGAGCAGGGATCGAGTCGTTCGTGGGTGAAACCGAGAGGCGTAGCGGCCCCATATGAGGGCTAGTCGTCCGCGAGTGGCATGGCGGCTCAGGTTCCGTGGGGCTTGGGTCGATAGACAGCCCCGAGCAGAGGCTTTTGCATCAGCAACGGCAAACCCGTTGCGAGGCGGGGGCGCAAAACCTTGGGCCTCCGGAACGGAGGTGGCCCATTGCCAAGGAGGCACGAATGAAGATACGCAGGACCACAGCACTTGCCCTTGGGGTGGCGGTGCTCGCCATCCCGGCGGCGGCGGTTGCTCGGCCCGGCCATGGCCATTCGAACGGGCACGGCAAGCAGCACTCTCATTCGAACGGGCACGGCAAGCAGCACTCTGTCGGCTATGTCTACAAGGGAACTTACGAGGGCGATGGCCTGGTGAGCGTCGAGCATGGCAACGCCCATGCGCGCAAGGCGGGCCTCGTGGGACAGGACGTCCAGTTCGACCTCACCGGCGCGAAGCTGAGCGTGGCGGACACGAACGCCGACTCGATCATCGACGCGACCGACGTCCTCGTCGGCGACGCGGTCGTCGTCAAGGCCCGCCTGCCCAAGCAAGACCCGGGTTCCCAGCCCTTCGCGGCGCGCCATCTAGTCGATCAGACCAATCCGGCCACCGAAGATGATGCCGGCGACACCGCAGACACCGGGGACGGGTCCTAGGCAACCACTCATCCGGCGATACAGTGCGGTCGGCTTCGCTAAACGATCGCCTGTCCGGGTCGCTGTCCATGGCGCGATGGTTCGGCCGTAGTGTGATGGCGTAACCGGCTTCAGCATTGGGGTTCTGCGCGATGGTCCCTCGACCAACGGGGTTGCACGTCCGCAGCGCGCTGCGAACTGTTCCACGCTGCCATGGCCGCGCGGCTATTCCGTGTCGAGCTGCGCGTCCCAGCCGACGTTGCCCACGTCGTCGATCGCGCGGATTGCGACGTAACGCTGGTGCGTCGGCAGCGTGTAGCTCTGCTGGGTTCCGGCGGGCTGCGGCTTGGGCGGGTTGGCCAGAGGCTTCGCGTCGGCGAAGTTACTCGGCGTGATCGGCGAACTCGAGGTGACGATCTCATAGCGGCTTGCGGTCCCGCATCTGTAGTCGTCACCGGGGGCGTCGAAGAGCAGCTTGCCGCCCACGTCGGCGAGCCGAGTCGGGGTCGAGGGCGGGGTGCCGTCCCGGTCATAGTTGCCGCTCTGCTGCGGGTCGTGCCGGAACGATGGCCACTCGGTCTGGCACTTCGGCAGCTTGGGCATGTTCCACTGGAACAGGTAGCCCTCGCGTGTGATGTCGGCCATGCGGCCGGAAGCCGGTGACGTCCAGGCCGCTGGTCCCATCGTAGGCATGTAAGAGGCCGAGCCCGGTTCCGGCAACCACCTGGTTGTCGGAAGAGCTCTTGTCGACCTGGGCGATGTCCGAGGCCGAAAGGAACTGGAAGTCGTCGGTGACCCGCGGGAATGCGGGCAGCTGAGAGCCGGTCCGCGAGTCGTAGGCGCCGATAAGGTGGTTGTAGGGGACGTTCTGGCCGACCAGCGCGAGGTTCGCGACGTCGCCCAGCGTGAGTCCGTACTTGGCGATGTCCGGCGTGCCCCCAGGGATCAGCTTGCCGATCGAAGCCGACTCGAATAGGTTGATCGTCCCCGAGCGGTCCGTCGCGTCGGAGCCCGGGCCGTACGCGGCCTGCTGCATACCGCGGACCAGGTGCCCCGACGTGTCGTATTCCCCGATCGTGGTCGAGCCCGTGGTCGAGGCGACGATCATTTGCTGACCGCCGATGGTGGCGATCGCCGGATCCTGGCCGGGACCGATCAGCGGCAGCGTGGACTGGATCGCGCCGTTCAGCTTGATTGGCCACCCCGGCATGAAGGGGCCGCCTCGGTGCAGGTTGCCGTTGGGCCAGATCGCGTAGACCCGCGATGAGCCGCCTGCCGCGTTGGCGAGGATGTCCGAGAGCCCCTGGGCGAAGAGGCCGTTCAGGTCGGTGCCCGAGGGTGGCTGAGCGCCGTAGGTCTCGTTTGTGGCGACCACGATCTCGTCCCTGCCGTTCCCGGTCAGGTCGCCGACCGCGGGCTCGTTGATCGACTCCGCGATCATCCGCTGGTTGGCGGGCACGCCGGGATCGGCGAGCTGCACCGGGAAGCCGGGCACCGGGTTGCCGTGGTCGTCGAAGGCGTAGAGGTGACCGTCGAGCGAGGGGACGATGATGTCAAGAGGCTGGTTTGGCCCCTCGAGATGAGCCATCACTGGGCTGGAGAGGAAGCCGCATTTGGGGTGGACGAGCGGCTGGCTCTCGAGCGAGGGACCGCAAAAGCTGAGGTTGGAGGAGACCGGGAAGCCCGGGCGCAGCTTGCCGTTGGGCTCCCAGACGTAAATGTGGGTCCCGGCGGTGTCGATGATCTCCGGTCGCCCGTCGCCGTTCAGGTCCGCCGCCGCCGGGGCGCGCGGCGGCTCTCGCGGCGGGCTGCTGGCCTCCAGCACCTTGAATCCGGGTGCCTCGCCGTGCCCTGTCGCAGAGCTCTCGAGCCTGGTGTGCACTGGCCATCCCGGCAGCTCCAAGCCGTTGGGCTCATAGGCGTGGATCGTCCCGTTCTCGGTCGGGACGATCAGCTCCTGCAGGTTGTCGCCGTTGATGTCGGCGTAGCGGATCGGCGCCTCGCCGCCGGTGCCCATCCGCTTCGGGTAGCCGGGACGAAGGCTGGGGTCATCGGCCGAGGTGATGACGCGGCGGTCCACGCCCGGGGTGGGGATGTCCTTGCCGGTCACGGTGAGACGGACGGTGAACTCGTTCCGATAAGGGTTCGGCTCGACGGCCGAGAAGGTCGGGCCGCCGGAATCGGGAGGTGGCACGAAGCTCGCGAGCGCCTGGCGGACCTGGTTCAGGTCGACGCTGCCGAACTGGGTGACCGTGGAGTTGGAGGCGCCCTGGGCGACCGTGTTCCACGCCGTCGGCGCCTCGCCCGTGCCCCACTCGAGCTTCCAGTGGAAACTGCCGCCGGTCGCGAAGCGCGCCCGAGCCAGACCGGTGATCTTCACGCTCTTGCCGGTCAGCGGCGCGTACCAGTCAGGCGAGTCGATCGCGGCCTCCGGCGGGATCTTGCCGCTGTGGGCAAGCGACACCGCCGCCCCGAGGTTCGCCCGGCCCCAGCCGAAGTGAGGCGTCCACTGATCCTCGCGCGGCGCGGTGGGGCTGGCCGCGGGATCCGGAGTGCCAAGCCCGGTCGTGTTCCCCGTGGTCACCCGCTCCGCCGTCTGCTCGAGGATCTCGCGCGTCTCGTCGGGGCGCAGATTGACCTGGGGGTTGGCGTCCCTGGCCGCGCTGACCACGAGCCCCGCGGCGCCCGCCGCCTTGCCGGTGTTCTCGGAGCCGGTCGTGCC
>VAYK01000100.1:8389-11961 GCA_005884985.1 Actinomycetota bacterium
TGGCGCCGCGGAAGTAGGTGCCCGCGGGCACTTCCGTGCCGGGACAGCCGACCGGGTTGGAGATTGGACCGCACAGTCCGGCCAGTGCCTCGGCGAACTGCTGGCCCGCGTCCTGACCGAGCCCGATCGTGTCGGGGACGGTGCCCTGGATCAGCATCGCATGACCGTAGTTGGCAGGGTAGTTGTGGTCCCCGGTGTTGAGGTCGTCGCCGGAGTAGGTCTGCATGACCCCGTGGTCATAGGCGTACCGAGAGGCCTGCTCGGCGAAGGCCGAGTGGTAGGTGCTGCCGTTGGCGCCCTCGATCACGCTGGCGCCATTGTCCGTCGCGTAGAGCATCCCCATCCCGAACGTGTTGCCGTCGGAGACGAACGTGTCCCAGATGCGCACCGGCATGATCTGGCACTCGGGGCAGACGCCGATGCCCCCCCGGGCGTCGTTGCCCTGCTCAGCGGCGTTCTCGGCGCGACCGGAGCCATGGTTCGACGCCGCAAAGTAGCTCGAGGCATCGTAGGGGTCGTTGTCGTTGTCGAAGAAGTCCCAGCCGGCGATGTCGTTGGCGAAGCCGTTGGCACTGGACGATCTCGCCGCTCTGGATCTGGCAGTGCCCGAACGTGGCGATCAGGTCCTCGGCGTCAATCTCGTTGGGGACGCCGTGCGGGCCGGCGTTGACGTCGACGCGGCTGTCGCAGACGTAGTCCAGGACGTTGAAGACGCCGTCGCCGTTGGCGTCATAGGGGTTGTTCGGGCTGGCCTGCCACTGGCTGCACGGCGGCACCCGGCCGGCGTCGGAGCTGGGCGTGGCGCGGTCGGCCTTGGGCACCGGCAGCTCGCCCTTGTTGAGATGGATCTGCAGGCGCAGGCTCTCCTTGTCCCACTTGATCCCCGTGTCGAGGATCGCGATGGCCACGTCCGGGCGGCCCCGCTCAAGCTTCCAGGCGCCCGCCGCGTTGAAGCCGGAGATCTGCGGCTTGCCCGCGTTCGGTCCCGTCGCGTACAGGGCGGAGCTGCGGGTCCGCTGCGAGGGAAAGCCGAAGAACCCGAACTGCTCGTCATAGAGGTTTGTGGAGGGGGTAACGGCCCCGCCGTTGAGGGTGGAATCCGGGTCGTCCGGCTCGGCGAGGTCGTAGCCGGGATCATTGGGCGTGTCCTGGCGCTGGACGTTGTCGACAGCGAACTGCTGGGCGGTGTCGGGCGAGGCGGGGTGCTCGAAGTCGCGGCTTGTAGCGCTCGCCACGCCGACCCCCGCCACCAGAAACGCGCACAACAGGAAGACCGAAGCGAACCTGGGCAAGACGCCTGCAACGGGCCTTCCGTGTCCCACCGGAATCAGTCTAGTCTTCGGGCGGAGCAGGCGTGCTGGTTCCTCGACCCTCGCCAGAGGTGCCGAAACCGCACACGACCGCCCCACGTGATCGCTTGGCGCCGTGTGTTGGTTGCCGATGTCGTTGACTTGCCGACGCCGCTAATCGCTGGGGCTCAGTTGCCTGTGGCGCTCGCAGGCCTTCTGGGCTATCTCGACCTCGGCGCTCCCAGCCTGAGCCTGCTGCAAGGCGAAGTCGAGGTTGCCGGAGGCGGCGGCGCTGGCGGCGCTGGAAAGGCGGACGGAGGCCTGCTCACGGGCCCGTTCGCACTCCGCGCGGGCTTGGTCGAGGTCCTGCCGGTGTCGAACCTGCGCCTCTTCTCGCCCATGCCGCACGGGATGCCGCATGGGGGAAGTTTGCCACCGTCCGCGGATGAGGTCTCACGCCGGCAGCGGAGGAGTCGAGACTAGCTCCTGGAGTCGCGCACGCCTACTGGGTTGGAGCCGGGAGGATCGTCGAATATCGAGAGAGCCTCGGGGATACGAAACCGCCGGGTCACGTGGCTGGAGTCCCGAGCTTGGAGGGCCAAGAGATGAAACGCCAGAACATCGAACTCGGGCCGGCTTCCTCAACGCGTCGAAGATCTCGCCAAGGTCACTCTTCGTACCGGCGTTGAGCGTAGTCGCCTCCGTGGCGAGGCATCGGCGATCGAGTCCCCGGGCTTGAGGGATCCGAGCGCGTGTCCGGGTCTGCGCGATGGTCTCGCTAGGCGTGAGGCGCGCAAAGCGGGCGTTTGGCGAAATTCGATGCGGTCCCGACACGGCTCGCGTTTTTTTTGCCCGTTTACCGGCAAAGTCTAATTGCGCTATGGCGCCGAGCCGAACCAGCGCGCTCGCCGGATCGAGCCAAACTCCTCCTTCTCCGCGGCGAGCTCTCGCGAGGGTCCGACCAGCTCTGCCGTCGGCGCCGGTCCCCCGAGGAAGTTGGCCTCGACCTTGCCGACCAGCCCGTCGCCGAACTCGATGTAGCAGTTGCCGGCGCCCTCGTAGGGTGGGGGCGGCTCGCCGCCGCGGAGCCCGGCGGCGATGTCCTCCGCCGCTACCCGGGCGGCGGCCTCGGCGAATACCCCTGCCTTGGCCATCGGCAGGCCTGCCACGTCGCCCATCGCATAGACGCCCGGGAACCGCGTCGCCAGATTCGCCCGGTTCACCGGGACCCAGCCGTCCACTGCGAGCCCCGAGCTCTCGACCACTTCGGGCACGCGGTGGGCGGGAATCCCGATGAAGTGGTCATAGGGCACGCTTTCGCCGCCCGCGAGCCGGGCCTGCCCGTCTTCGATGCTCGTCACCAGCTGCTTGGGGACATACTCGATCCCGCGCTCCCCCAGGGCATCGAGGAAGGCCTGCGAGAGCTCCTTCGTCACCGGAACGGGCGCCGCCATCGGGCCGATCACCCGGATCTCTACGGCCTCCCTGATGCCCCGCTCCAGGAAGTGATCGTGGAGCAGGAGCGCGCCCTCGAACGGGGCGGGCGGGCACTTGAACGGGTGGCCCAGGATCCCGATCAGGATCGTGCCCGAATCGAAGTCGGGGAGCGCGTCGCGTAGGCGCTCGGCCCCCGCGATCGAGTAGTACTCGTACCCGCCTTCCTGGAAGCCCGGGGTGGCGGCGAAGTCGTAGTCTGCTCCAAGCGCGATGGCGAGGACGTCGGCGTCATACGACGCTGCGTCCGTCGTGACTCGGCGCTGGTCCGGGTCGATCGAGGTCACGCGTTCCTGACGGAACTCGACGCCCTCCAGCGCGATGTCCCCGTAGTAGAGCCGTAGATCCTCTGCGGCCCGCCGACCGAGCATGACGTCCAGCTTCGAGAAACCGAAGCTGAACGAGTCGCTTTGGTCGAGCAGCGTGACCCGCACCTCGTCCCGGAGCGATTCCGAGAGTTGCGCCGCCAACTCCAGGCCCGCGAACCCGGCCCCCAGAATCAAAGCGTGCTTCTTCACCATCGCCTCGCCGGCCACCGCGGTTCAGGTGCTTCCAAGAACGGCTGGGTGAACCGTGGTGTTGCCTCGACCGTCATCCGTGTTGTCCTACCACGGCAGGGGCACCAACCCTGGCTCGCTGCGACTTCCATCGCGCGATTGATGCTTCCGCGCACAGCACGCTCTCGATGTGCGCCGCGCAGAATGCTGCCCCGTGGACCCGCCTTCGGTCTCGCGGTGCCGCCTGGCCGCCTCGGGATGCCACAGGTCGGGGGTGGAGGCGTCTTCCCGA
>VAYK01000099.1 GCA_005884985.1 Actinomycetota bacterium
GGGCCTCCATACCGACCCAGGATGCCGATCCTGGGCTTCGCCTTGACCAGGTCGGCCGGGCCGTCGAACCCGTGGCAGCCGGCGAGCGTCGACAGGAGGTTGTGGCCGAGGGAGTCGAACTCCTCGCCTGGAGCGCCGCCCTCGGCGCAGTCGTTTCCCGTTGAGGCCGCGGTGTTGAGCGCGATCAGCGAGTTCTCGACCTTGAACGGTTTCGTGTTCTGGCTGAACAGGCCGCCGCCCGAGCCGTCGGCCGAGTTACGGGCGACCGTGACGGCGTTCAGCGACACGGCGCCTGAGGCGATGACCCAGAGACCGCCGCCGTTCGACGCCGTGTGATTGCCGGTGATCGTCGAGTTCTCGACGTGCGTGGCGGGGGTGAAGTCGACCACCAGGCCTCCGCCCTCGGTAGCCGCGGTGTTCCCGCTGATGGTCGAGTCCCTGATCACGCTCGTGCCTTCGAGCCCCTCGATCGCGGCTCCCCCGCCGCTGCCGAGGTCAGACTGGTTGCCGGACACGGTGGTACGAGTGATCCTCGCCTGCACCGCGGTGAACAACCCGCCGCCCCGGGCGGAACTCTCGTTTCCGGCGAGCCTGCTGCGGCCGATGGTGAGGTGCCCCGTGCCCGCGTTGGTGAAGCTGAGGCCGCCGCCGGCGGCTCCGGAGAAGTTGTGGGTCACTCCGCTTCGACTCAGGGTCAGCGACGCGTTGCCCTCAGGGAACGCAATCCCGCCGCCGTCTTCGCTGACGGCGCGATTGTGCGTCACGCTCGTCGCCGTGAGCGTGAGGTTGGCGTTGGTGGACTGGATCCCGCCGCCGAAGCCGTCGCCCGTGGGCTGGTCGCCGCCCCGAATGACGAGCTTCACGAAATGCGTCGGAGCGCCTTGGAAGACGTCGAAGACCCGGTCGATGCCGTGGGCGTCAATCGTCGCCCTTCCCTTGCCAACGTGCGCGATCAGCAGAGGACCGTTTTTGACGTCGAGGTCGCCCTCGAGGGCATTGTTCTCCCCGCCCGTCGTGTTGGCAATCGAGAGGTCGTAGGTCTTCTTGCTCGGCAGGAGGACGCGGTCGGCGCCGGCGTGGGCGTTGGCGGCGCGGATCGCCTCGCGGAGGGAGCAGTCATCGCTCTTGCACGGCCCCGGAGCGGGATCGCTCCGCTTGGTGACCTCGAACGTCCTCGCCGCGGCCGACGATGCGATGGTCAGCGCCCCGATCGCGACGATCGTGGCGATGCCCCACCCTAGTGCTCTCATGAAGGTTCCCCTTGACCGTGGACTGGTCAGCGAGACCCTACATGGCGGCCATGGACAAGTCCATGTGTCCCCGGGAGGCTCGCTAGCCTGAGATGCATGGCCAACCGCCTCGCGGAGGAGACCAGCCCCTACCTCCTGCAGCACAAGGACAACCCGGTCGAGTGGTATGCGTGGGGGCCGGACGCCCTGGAGCGCGCCAAGGCCGAGGACAAGCCGATCCTGCTGTCGATCGGCTACGCGGCGTGCCACTGGTGTCACGTGATGGAGCACGAGTCGTTCGAGGACGCCGAGACGGCCGCCTACATGAACGAGCACTTCGTCTGCATCAAGGTCGACCGCGAGGAGCGGCCCGACCTCGACTCGATCTACATGGAGGCGGTGCAGGGGATGACGGGGCACGGCGGCTGGCCGCTGACCACGTTCCTCGATCCCGAGGGCGTCCCGTTCTACGGCGGCACCTACTTCCCGCCCGAGCCTCGCCAGGGGATGCCGAGCTTCCGCATGGTGTTGGAGGCGGTGGTCGAGTCCTGGGGCACGCAGCGGGAGCGGATTCGCGCCTCGGCGGCCCGGATCCGCGAGCAGCTCGGCGCGATCGGCCGCATCGAGCCCTCCGCTGAGCCGCTCAGCCCGCAGCTCATCGGCACCGCGGTCGGCCGCCTGCGGATGATGGCCGACATGCGCCATGGCGGGTTTGGCGGAGCGCCCAAGTTCCCGCCCGCCCCGGCGCTCGAGCTGCTGCTCGCGCACGGCGTCAACGAGGTCGTCGAGGTGACGCTCGACGCCATGGCCCACGGCGGCATCTACGACCAGGTTGGCGGCGGCTTCGCCCGCTACTCGGTCGACGACGTGTGGCTCGTCCCCCACTTCGAGAAGATGCTGTACGACAACGCTTTGTTGGCCCGCGCCTACCTGCACGGCTGGCAGGCGCTCGGTCACGAGCGCTGGCGCCGCGTCTGCAGCGACACGCTCGACTGGGCGCTGCGCGAGATGCGCGGGCCGGAGGGCGGCTTCTACTCGGCGCTCGATGCCGACTCCGAGGGTGAGGAGGGCCGCTTTTACCTCTGGACCCCGGACCAGATCCGTGACCCGCTCGGCGCTGCCGGACTTGGCGACGTCTCCGACGAGGTGATCGCCTACCTCGGCGTCACCGAGGGGGGCAACTTCGAGGGCCGCAACATTCTCCACGTCCCGGGCGGCCCGGCCGCGGAACGGCCCGCGCGCCTGGACGAGGCGCTTCGGGTCCTGCGCTCCGAGCGCGCCGAACGGGTCTGGCCGAGCCTCGACGACAAGCGCCTTGCCTCGTGGAACGCCCTGATGATCGCGGCGCTTGCCGAGGCGGGCGCCGTTCTGGGACGCGACGACCACCTGGACGCCGCGCGGCGCTGCGCGGAGTTCGTCTGGACCGAGCTGCGCACCCCCGACGGACGCCTGCGCCGTTCCTGGAAGGACGGCGAGGCGCGTCTCGATGCCTACCTGGAGGACTACGCGTACCTGGTCGAGGCGCTGTTGACGCTGTACGAGGCGACCTTCGAGCCACGCTGGTTCGACGCCGCACGCCAGACCGCCGACCTGATGATCGAGCTGTTCGCCGATCCCGAGCACGGCGGCTTCTTCACAACGGCCCGCGACCACGAGCGGCTGATCGCGCGCCGCAAGGACGTGGACGACCATCCGATCCCATCCGGCAACTCCTCGGCTGCCTACGGCCTGCTGCGCCTCGCGGCGCTGACCGGGCAGCACGAGTACGAGCAGCAAGCGGTCGGCGTGTTCCGGCTGCTGCACACGTCCGCGGGCCGCCATCCCCACGCTCTGGCCCATCTTCTCCGCGCCATGGACTTCCAGTTCGCGGCGGTGAAGGAGGTGGCGCTGGTGGCCCCGGCGATCGGCGAGCCCGCCGACGGGGTCGATGGGGCCGCCGACGCGATCGCGGACCTGGCCGCCGTGGTCCGCTCCGGCTTTCGCCCCCACCTGGTGCTGGCCGGCGGGCCGGAGGGCACCGAGCGGCCCGAGCTGATGCGCGAGCGCCCGGCCGTCGACGGCAGGCCCGCCGCCTACGTCTGCGAGAAGTTCGCCTGCCAGCGTCCGGTCACGCAGCCCGAAGACCTCGCGGCGGCCCTCCGCTAGCGCCCGCGAGCGCTCAGAGCACGGGCAGGAACTTGTCCACCTCCCAGGGGGTGACCTGGACGCGGTATTCGTCCCACTCCTGGCGCTTGATCTCGACGAAGCGCTTGAACGTGTGCTCGCCGAGGACTCGCAACACCAGCTCCGAGTGAGCGGCGATCTCGATCGCCTCTCCAAGGGTCTCCGGAAGCTCCTCGATGCCGCGCTTCTCGCGCTCCTCCGGGGTCAGGTGGTAGAGGTTCTGCTCCATCGGCTCGGGGAGCTCGTAGCCGTGCTCGATCCCCTCCAGACCCGCGTGCAGCATGCCCGCGAAGCACAGGTAGGGATTGCAGGCCGGATCGGGGCAGCGCAGCTCGGCGCGCGTCGCCTGCTCCTTGCCGGGGTGGTAGAGCGGCACGCGGATCAGCGCCGAGCGGTTGCGCCGCGACCACGCGAGGTAGGTCGGGGCCTCGTACCCGGGGACCAGGCGCTTGTAGGAGTTCACCCACTGGGCGAACAGCGGCGAGATCTCGCGCGCGTGCTTGAGCTGGCCGGCGATGAAGGCCTTTGCGGTCGGCGAGAGGTAGTACTGGTCATCAGGATCGAAGAACGCGTTCTTGCCGTCCCTCGACAGTGACTGGTGGACGTGCATGCCGGATCCGTTCTCGCCGAACAGCGGCTTCGGCATGAAGGTCGCGTGCCAGCCGTACTTCATCGCGTACTCCTTGACCAGACCTCGTGCTGGGAGGGGCCCACCTCGTGGTGCGCATACTCGACGTGGATGCCGAGCTGCTCCAGCGCCAGGATCGTCTCGCGCCGGACGTCGGAACCGGCGTCGAGAGTGGTGAGGTCGAAGTAGCCGCCCTCGTCAAGGACCTCCGGCGGGCCATCCTCAGGCTTCGCGGATCGGAAGTAGAAGTACTCCAGCTCGGGACCGATGTTGTATGTGTCGAAGCCCAGCTCCTGGGCGCGCTTCAGCGCCCGCCTCAGGATCCACCTGGGATCGCCCTCATAGGGCTCGCCGCCGGGCACCCTGATGTCGCAGAACATCCGCCCGGTCGCCTTCTCGACGGGGCGCCAGGGGAGAATCGCGAAGGTGGCGGGGTCGGGCTGCGCGATCATGTCCGACTCCTCGATCGGGTTGAAGCCGGTGATCGAGGAGCCGTCGAAGCCCATCCCGCCCTCGAACGCGTCGTCGAGCTCCGCCGCGTTGATCGAGAAGCTCTTCAGCTGACCGAGCACATCGGTGAACCAGAGCCTGATGAAGCGGACGTCGCGGTCCTTGACCACCTTCATGACGTCGTCGGGCGTCTCCGTTCGCTCGGCGGCGGAATTGTCGGCCATCTGATCCTCCAGTCGGTCTGGTCAGCGACCGGTGGTCCCGCCCGCCGGTACCTGGCGAAACCACCGCGAGCGCGGAACCATATCGGCGGCACGGGGGTGAACCAGACCCGCACGCGCAGACGTATTCAGGGTCAGAGCGTGTCTCCCCAGTGCTTGCGCGGCGGCCCGTTCTCCGCTATAACTTACGTACCGTAAGTAACAGGCTAAAAGTAAAGTAAAGGAGAGGTTAATCGCGCCTAAACTGCGGTGAACTGCGCTTCACACCGACTAGCAAGGGCCGACGCCAATGACCGTAAAGACAGACATCAGCCGCTTTGACATCCACGACGAGCTCACCGCCCCCGACGCCAGCGCCAGGCTACTCCAGGGGATGGCGAGCGCCGGTGGCTCGGTGTCGAAGTTCGCCCGCCGCGCTGCGCGCCTTCGCCCGCATGCGCCACGAGCTTCGCGGCGGCGTCCTGCCGGCGGCCACGCGCGCGCGGATCGCCCTCGCTGTCGCCGAGGATCGTGGCGACCCCTACTCGATCGCGCAGCACGCAAAGACCGCCCGTACCGCGGGGCTCGGCCTCGACGAGATCTCGCGAGCCCGAAGCTGGAGCTCGGCCGATCCGCGCGAGGAGGCTCTGCTGACCTTCCTGAAGGCGCTGTTCGAGGTCGACGGGCGCCCTGCCCACCACCTGCTCGAAGAGGCGCGCGAGGTCGATTGGAGCGACGAGGAGATCCTCGAGGCGGTGGCACAGGTGGCGCTGAACGAGTTCCAGAGCCTGATGGCGAACGCGGCCGCCCTGCCCCAGGATCAGTCCGACCCGTCCGTCCTCCCCTCCGCGGCCGCCGCATAGCTCGCCCCGGTTGACGGCAGGCGGGGCGCGCGGCGACCGGGACGATCGCCGCGCGACCGCCGTCTTCGCCGTCGCCCCAGCGGGTGGCGCCGTTAACTGATCGGGGCGGC
>VAYK01000021.1:0-975 GCA_005884985.1 Actinomycetota bacterium
CAAAGCGCCTGGGATGCGGTGGACGACGAGGCGTGGGTCCGGGACGAGTTCATTCCCAGGGTGGCGAATCGCGGCGCGGAGGTGATCGAGGCGCGCGGCGCGTCGAGCGCCGCCTCGGCGGCAAACGCAGCGATCGACCACGTGCACGACTGGATGCTTGGCACGCGGGAGGCAGACTGGGTCTCGATGTCGGTTCCCTCGGACGGCTCCTACGGGGTCGAAGAGGGCCTGGTATCCGGCCTTCCCTGCACCTGCACCGGCGGGGAATGGAAGCTCGTCGACGGCCTCGACGTCGACGACTTCTCGCGCCCCCGGATCGACAACTCGGTCAAAGAGCTACAGGAAGAGCGCGACGCGGTTAAGCAACTTGGCCTGATCTAGGGCCCCCCGGCGCCCCGGCTACGCCGCCGTGTAGGAGCGGCCGGACTTCTTGACCCGGCCTTCCTTCTGCAGGTCGCCGAGCACGCGGTAGAGGTAGTTCGGCTTGATCCGCATCTTCTTTGCGACCTCCGCCGCACCGATCCCCGGATTCGCCTTGATCAGCTTCACCGCCTGGTCGGCGCGGGTGTTGCGCCTGCGGCTGCGGCTGCGTGGGCGAGCCGGGCCGGCGTTCCCCGATCCGGGCGGACGGCCGGGGCCGCGACGACCCACGCGACCGCCGGTTAGGTTCGCGAGCGCGCGCTCGAGCTTCTTGCGCTCGGCGTCGAGCTCGCGCATTCGGTCCCTGAGCAGGGAGGACGCCTGGTCAAGTGCACTCGCCATCGATGTTTCCTTTCCCTTCGCGACGTTGCGAATGAGTGTGTGTGTAAGAGGGACGGAGGTGAGTGTAGTCAGTCTTCACACTTCGCACCTCTCGCCAGGCGTTCCGTTGCGGCTGCGTGGCGGCAGCGTTTCGTCAAGAGCGAGCGAACTAGTACCTTCGCTTGCGCGGCAGGGTGCGGATGACAACGTCCCAGAGTGTGGAGGAGACGCCGA
>VAYK01000021.1:1031-5614 GCA_005884985.1 Actinomycetota bacterium
CGATGAGGCCGGAGAAGATCGGGTACGCCGCCGGTGTTCCGAAGACGAGCGTGAATGCCCCCAGGAAGAGCGCCGCGAGCGGCACGCTGACCGAGGGAGGCATCACCAGCCGGAGGCGGTCGTTCGGGTGGTCGTGGTGGACACCGTGGATGATGAAGTGGAGCCGGCTGCCGATCGGATGGTCGGGCTCCCAGTGGAAGACCAGGCGGTGCAACCAGTACTCGGTCAGCGTCCAGATCAGCAGCCCGAGCGCGACCAGCGGCACGATCTGCACCACGCCGTAGCCGCGATCAGCCCCCAGCCACACCCCGCCGACGACCACCGGCACGAAAATGATCGCGGGCACCGAGGGATGGATCCTCGAGAGCAGGTCGAGGAGGCGGTTCTGGAACAGGGGCGGCGAGGCGCTCAGACGTGCTGTCCGCGCGGGGACCATCGGTTATCCGATTTTACCGGCGGCCCCGCTTACCGCAAACGCCGGGAAACCGCGCCCGGGGCCGTTCCTCAAAAAGTCGGGGAATGCGCGAATGGGTCCTTCGGGCCCCGCACGCCGGTGAGATGATCGCCGCTCCGGTAGCGACGCAAAGGGATAGGGAGTGATCGAGAGAAGCGTAAGGGACGCCCGAGCTGCGAGGACTGCTTCTTCCACTGCCAGATGCTCTGCGCGCTCGACCTCGACGAGCCCTGCTCCACCTTCCGACCCAACAGCGCCGACGGCCTCGTTCCTCCCCGCCAGCCGGCGCTCCTCCTGCGCCAGCCGCCGCGGCAGGCGGCAGCGAACACGGCCTGACAGCCTCGCGGTCCGCGGATATGATCCGGCGCCGATGGCCGATGTCGCCGAGACGCTGAGCCGCATACCACTGTTCGCGGGGGTGAAGGGCCGCGCTCTGGGGCGCCTCGCCAAGGTCATGTCGGAGCGGACGTTCGCCGAGGGCGAGGCGATCACCACCGAGGGCCAGTCCGGGGTCGGCTTCTTCGTGATCGAGCACGGGAACGCGACCGTCAGCCTCAAGGGCGAGATCCTGCGCACCCTGGGCCCCGGCGACCACATCGGGGAGATCGCTCTGATCGACGAGGGGCCGCGCTCGGCCACGGTCACCGCCACCACCGACCTCGGCTGCCGCGGGATGGCCGCCTGGGAGTTCCGTTCCTTCGTCCAAGAGCACCCTGAGGTGGCCTGGGAGCTGCTCCAGGTGCTGGCCGCGCGATTCCGCGAGGCGGAGGCGCGACCCGGGGACTGACCCGGCGCCAGGGTCGGCCGGCTCAGCCGGTCGGGGGCGGTGCTCCCAGGCGCGTGAAGCTCCGCTCCGCCTCCCTTCGCTCCTCGCCGCCCAAGAGCCACCCGGTGCGCGCCGCCCAGCTGGCCGCCCGTGCTGGGAGCGATGCTCTCCGCGAAGCCAAACCAATCCGCGGCGCCGGCCTCGTTCCCCCGATAGCCAAGGATGGCGCTGGCTGAGCCGCATGCGGCCGCCAGTGCGTAGACGGGCGGGTGGTCCGCGGCCGACCAGGCGGAGATAGAGTTGATTGTCACGATGCGGATCACGGTGCTCGGCAAGTCGCCTTCGTGGGAGGACGCCGGAGGGGCCTGCAGCGGGTACCTGATCGAGGACGGGGGCGTCTTCCTGCTCCTCGACTGCGGCAACGGCGTGTTCTCGAAGCTCCGCCTGTTTCGCGACTACACGGATGTCGACGCCGTGCTCCTGTCCCACCTGCACGCAGACCACTTCCTCGACCTGGTGCCTTATGCCTATGCCCTCACGTACGCGCCTCGCCAGCAGCCGGTCCCGGTCGGCGGCTACCCGGGCACCGACAGCCCTGCTCGTCCTCGCCTGATCGCTCCGAAGGGTGCGGGCCAATGCTTCCGCCGTGTCGTCGGCGCCTGGGGCAAGGAGGACCTGATCGAGAGCGCCTTCGCGCTCGAGGAGTACGACGCGGGCTCCACCGTCGAGGTCGGCACCCTGCGCGCCCGCTTCCGGGAGGTGCCGCACTTCACGACGACCTACGCGATCGACTTCAGCTCCGTGAACGGCGGCGGACGTTTTACCTACGGGGCCGACTGCCGCCCGGGCGATGAGCTGATCGAGATCGCCCGCGACACCGACCTGTTGATGGTCGAGGCGACCCTGCCGCGTCCCGAGCGCACCGGGACCCGCGGCCACATGACCCCGGCCGAGGCCGGCGATCACGCCCGGCGAGCCGGCGCGGGGCGTGTGGTGCTCACCCACATCTCCGACGAGCTCGACCCCGACTGGGCTCGCAAGGAGGGCTCCAAGGCGTTCGGTGAAGCGGTGGAAGTGGCGCGCGAGGGCGCCGTCTACGAGGTCTAGGAGCCGCTCCCCCTCGCTCTTCGTTGCGTGATCGCGTCAGCGATCGGCGCCGACTCCCGTCAACACCACATTCGAGGGGCTTCGTCCGGCTGCCCCGGTTCGGCCAAATGAGATGTATGAGTCCGCTAGCTAAGGTAGGAGGCGATGCCTCGAGATCGCGATCTGCTGGTCAACTTCGAGCGCATGCGCCGCGAGATGGACGAGCTGTTCGGCGACGTCTGGGGCGAGGGCGGCTGGTTGTCCGGTCGGCCGCAGCCGGGCTTCTCACCGCGGGTGGACGTCTACTACTGCGGCGAGCCGCCCAGGGCGGTGGTCAAGGCCGAGCTGCCCGGGGTCAGCCTCGACACCGTCAGCCTCGAAATCGTCGGGCGAGAGCTCGTGATCCGCGGCGAGCGCCCGGTGCAGGAGACGGAGGGCCGGGTCTACCAGCAGGTCGAGATCGAGGCCGGCCCCTTCCGCCGCATCGTGGAGCTGAACGCCGACGTCGTCGCCGAGGAGGCCAGAGCCACCTACGAGGACGGCGTCCTGCGGGTCGAGCTGCCGCTTCGCTCGAGCGGCCGGGCCAGCCGGCGCGTCCCAATCGAGACCAAGGAGTAGGGCGAATGGCCCAGGGGCCGGCGGGTGATGGTGGGCCGACGATCGAGGTCGTCGAGACCCCGGACGTCGATGCGGCGATCCGGGAGCGTCAGGCTCAACCGCTGCCGGCGGCGCTGCCTGTGCTGCCGCTGAGGGAAATGGTTCCCTATCCGGACACGTTGACGCCGCTGGCGGTTGGACAGCAGCGCTCGATCAGGCTCGTCAACGAAGTGCTCTCGGGTGAGCGCACGTTGGCGCTGGTCGCCGCGCGCGACCCGGAGGTCGAAGAGCCCGGGCCCGACCAGCTCTACGACGTCGGTGTGGCCGGGATCGTCGCTCGAATGCTCAAGGTCCCGGACGGAACGATCCGCATCCTCATCCAGGGGACGGAGCGCGTCCGGGTGGGCGACTACGTCACCGAGGAGCCCTACCTGGTGGCGCGGATCGAGCCGCTGCCCGACGTGGTCGAGCCCACGCCGGAGCTCGAGGCGCTGTCCCGCAACGTGCAGCGAACCTTCACCCAGATCATCGAGCAGATCCCCTACCTGCCCGAGGAGCTCCAACTCGCGGTCGCCAACGTCGACGACCCGTCGGCGCTCGCCCACCTGATCGCCGGCGCGCTTCGGATCTCGACCGAGGAGAAGCAGGAGCTGTTGGAGGAGGTGGACGTCGGAAAGCGGCTGCGCCGCCTGTCCGAGATCCTCGCCCGCGAGCTGGAGGTGATCCAGCTCGGCTCCAAGATCCAGTCGCAGGTCCAGTCCGAGATCGAGAAGGGCCAGCGCGAGTACTACCTGCGCGAGCAGCTGAAGGCGATCCAGCAGGAGCTTGGCGAGGCCGACGAGCAGCAGGCGGAGATCAACGAGCTGCGCGAACGGATCGAGGCGGCGAACCTCCCCGAGCCCGCCCGCAAGCAGGTCGACCGCGAGCTGGGGCGTCTCGAGCGCCTGCCGCCGGCGGCCGCCGAGTATGGCGTCATCCGTACCTACCTCGAGTGGATCATTGAGCTGCCGTGGAACGCGACCACCGAGGACAACCTCGACATCGCCCACGCGCGTGAGGTCCTCGACGCGGACCACTACGACCTCGAGAAGGTCAAGGACCGCATCCTCGAGTACCTGGCGGTGCGAAAGCTGAATCCGGGGTCGCACGGCCCGATCCTCTGCTTCGTCGGCCCGCCGGGAGTGGGCAAGACCAGCCTGGGCCGCTCGATCTCGCGCGCGCTCGGGCGCGAGTTCGAGCGCATCTCGGTCGGCGGGGTGCGCGACGAGGCCGAGATCCGCGGCCACCGGCGCACCTACATCGGGGCGATGCCGGGAACGATCGTCCGCGCCCTGCGCGACGCCAGCTCGCGTAATCCCGTTTTCATGATCGACGAGATCGACAAGATGGGCGCCGACTTCCGTGGCGACCCGGCGAGCGCGATGCTCGAGGTCCTCGACCCGGCTCAGAACGACAGCTTCCGCGACCATTACCTGGACCTCGAGTTCGACCTCTCCGAGGTGATGTTCATCACCACGGCAAACACGCTCGACACGGTGCCACCGGCGCTCCAGGACCGGATGGAGGTCATCAACCTCTCCGGCTACACGCTGGACGAGAAGCTCCACATCGCGAAGCGCTATCTGGTGCCCCGCCAGATCGAGCAGAACGGCCTGGGGCGCGGCCAGATCTCGTTCACCG
>VAYK01000103.1:0-13682 GCA_005884985.1 Actinomycetota bacterium
AGCTGCCGGGAGGCGGCGGCGCCTTCGCCTCCTCGTCGTCGATGAATTTGAGGCGTTCGACGTCGAAATCGCGCTCGTCGACCCAGTCGCCCTCGAGTTCCTCCTCGACCATCTCGCGGAATGCGTCGATCCCGACCTTGTCGATCAGCACCTTGATCCGAGCACGGGCGCGGTTCTCACGCAGCCACTCCTGGCGATCGAAGATCCGCCAGCAGGCCTCGGCGACCTTGAGGTAGTCGCCGTTTTCGAGCTCGACGAACTCGTAGAGGGTGGGGGCGATGCGCGGCATGATCGAGGTGCCGCCGCCGACCCTGATCTCGACCCCGCGGACGCCGTCGCGCATCCGCGGTATGAAGCCGATGTCGTGGATGCCGGTCATCGCCACGTCCTCGTCGGTGGCGGTGAACGCCGTCTTCACCTTGCGTGGCATCAGCTGCGTCACCGGGTGGCGCACGAAGTAGCGGACGTAGGCCATCGCGTAGGGGGTGATGTCGAAGAGCTCGCCTTCGGAGATCCCGGCCCAGGGGTCCCCGGTGACGTTGCGGATCGTGTTGCCGCAGCCCTCGCGCGAGGAGAGCCCCGCGTCGCTGATCAGGCGGATGAACTGGGCCGCGTCTGGCAGCGGCACGTGGTGGATCTGGATGTTCTCGCGCGTCGTGATGTGGCCCTTGCGCAGCGGAGCCCACTTCTCGATCGCGTCCGCGAACGCCTCCATCTGCTCGGGGGTGACGCCGCCCAGCGGCAACTTGACGCGGATCATCTGCACGTCGGGCTGGCGCTGGCCGTAGACGCCCTGCTTGAGGCGGAAGCCGATGAACTTGTCCTCGGGCACCTCACCCCGCATGAACTTGGCGGCCTCGGTGTCGAAGTCGTCGAACTCCCGCTCGAGGATCGGGATCACGTGGCCGGGGACGTTCTCGTAGACCTCGGGGTTCTCGAGCGAGCCGACCCGCCCCTTGCCCTTCTGGTCCTTCTCGCTGACCTTGTGCTTGTGCTCCGCGGCGAGGCGCTCCGCCGCCGACGCCTGCTGCACGGCTGTGGGCTCCATCCCGGCAGTATTACACAAATCCTGACCGGCTTTAGGGCATTTTGCCGAGGGCCAACGGGCAGCAGGGCGCCACGCCCGGGCTAGCGGGATTGACTGAGCGGCCGCCGGCTTTTGTCTTAGTCGACTTCGGTGCCCTCGATCAGGAACGCGACCCTCCCGGATGCCGGTGCTGACGATGTCGACTGCGCGGATGTTCCGCAGCGAGCTCTGCGCCTGCTTCAGCGCCTGCATCGCCGCGTCGTCGCTGGACGTCTTGGAGCTTCCTACCAGCTCGATGATCTTGACTACGGCCACTCTCTCCTCCTGTTCGTCGCTTTCAGGGTGCGGGGTCCTGCTTTCAGAACCCGGGGTGCTGGCCCGTGCTCCGTGCGGGCGGAGATCGCTTCGCGTAGCGCCGCTCGCTGCCAGGGACTCTGCGCCGGGCCGGCCACAGGCGGAGCGGGGGCGGTCTCGGCGAGGAACTGCTCGAGCGCGGCGACGATCGCCGCCGCCTCGGTCTCCGAGGCGGGTTCCGTGATCAACTCGATCCGCGGCCTGGGCGGCCTGCGCGTGCCGTTCGTCGGCATGTGCCGCACTCTAACCTCAGGCCGTGGCGCAGGTCCCCGTCCTCGACGCGAAGGCCGTGCTGGCGGCGGTCAGCCCGGCGGAGGCGATCGAGCGGACGCGGCTGGCGTTTGAGCGGCACGCCGTCGGCGAGTGGGCGATGCCGCCGAAGGTCTACCTCGACTCGCCGCCGAACGGCGACTTCCGCGCCATGCCCGCGCGAGGCGAGGGCTTCGCGTTGCTCAAGTGGGTGACCTCGTTCCCACACAACTCCGAGCGCGGCTTGCCGGTCGTCACCGGGGCGCTGCTCCTCTCCGACGCCGTCACCGGGGAGCTGCGGGCGATCATGGATTGCGCCTCGATCACCTCGCTTCGCACCGGCGCCGCGGCCGCGGTGTCCGCGCAGGTCCTGGCCGCCGACGGCGCGAGGTCGGTGGGCATGATCGGCTGCGGGGTCAACGGCGCCTGGGCGGCGCGCTGCCTCGCCGCCGCCGGCTACGGATTCGGCGTCTGCGCGGACACCCGCCCGGAGCCCGCCGGAGCGCTGGCCGCCGAGCTCGGCTGGCGGGTGGGCGCGCGGAGCGAGGCAGCGGCTCAGGACCTGGTGGTGACGGTGACGCCGGCCGAGCAGGCCGTGATCCTCGCCTCGGACTTGCGCGCTGGCCAGCACCTGGCCGTGCTGGGCGCCGACGTTCGGGGAAAGTGCGAGGTCGAGCTCGCCGCGCTGCAGCGCTGCCGCCTGTTCTGCGACGAGTGGCAGCAGGCCGCCGGAGGCGGCGAGCTGGCTGGGGCCGTGGCCGACGGTGTGGTGACCCGGGACCGGGTCACGCAGCTCGGGGACGTGATCGCGGGCCGCTCCGAGGGCCGGCGCTCGGCCGAGGAGGTCACGCTGTTTGACTCGACGGGCCTCGCGATCCAGGACCTCGGAATCGCCACGGCCGCCTACGAGGCGTGGCGGGAGGGGAGAGTCGAGGCGGTCGAGGTCGGCCTCTAGCGCCGCGGCCTCAGCCGCGTTCCTCCTCGGCCAGGGGAATCTCGGACGTCGGCTCCGCCTCCGCATATTCGGCGTTGGAATCCTCGGCGTCGATGTATTCGGTCTCCGCGTACTCGTCGGCGTACTCCTCCTCGGCGGCCTCCTCGTATGGCTCGGCCTCGTCGGGATTGGCCGCCGCCGGCGCTGCGTCGCTCCACTCGGTGTCCTCTTCCCTGGGCCGGAGCGTGATCACGAGCGAGACTCGCGCCGCGCTCAGGATGCCGCCCACCGTGAGCGCGCCCGCCGCGCCGAGGGCGATCCAGGTCCCGGTCTCCGCCGACCGGTGGATCGCGGTCGGAGGGTGGTTGATCAGTGCAGCGATCACGATCACGAACGCCGCGATGCCGATGGCCGGGAGCCAGCGCGGCGTCAGGGCCGCGAGCGACCCCTCCGGATGGATTGCCCCTCCGATCGCGATCACCAGCGCGGTGACGGCGAGCGCGGCGAGCAACAGGTCGACGATCTCGAACGCGGTCCAGGCGCTGACGCCGGGCGCGTACCAGTCCAGGAACAGGCTCACGATCAGCCCGATTGCCGCGACGACGACGAGCGCCTGGCCTCCGTTGATTCGCTCGGGCATTCGCCACCTCCTACCCAGATTGCCTGCGGACATGCCAAAGGCTATGAGTTGGCGCGGCGCTCACCGGCCGCTGGGCCGAATTTCCCGCCCATGCGCCGTGAAATTCGGCCCACCCGAGGCTACAGCGGGATGTTGCCGTGCTTTCGCTTCGGCTGATCGACGCGCTTGGTCTGCAGGGTTCGCAGGGCGCGGATCAGCTTCGGGCGCGTCTCGTGGGGGACGATCACGTCGTCGATGTAGCCCCGTTCGGCGGCCGAGTAGGGGTTCGCGAAGCGCGCCTTGTAGTCGGTGATCAGCTTCTCGCGGCGCTCGTCGGGCGTCGGGGAGCTCTGGATGTCGCGGCGAAAGATGATGTTGACCGCGCCCTCAGGGCCCATCACCGCGACCTCTGACGTCGGCCAGGCGAAGTTGAAGTCGGCGAGCATGTGCTTGGAGGCCATCACGTCGTAGGCGCCTCCGTAGGCCTTGCGGGTGACGACGGTGAGCTTCGGCACCGTCGCTTCGGTGAATGCGTAGAGCAGCTTCGCCCCGTGGCGGATGATCCCGCCCCACTCCTGCGACGTCCCGGGCAGGAACCCGGGCACGTCGGTGAAGGTGAGCAGCGGGATGTTGAAGGCGTCGCAGAAGCGCACGAAGCGCGCCCCCTTCACCGAGGAATCGATGTCGAGCACTCCGGCCAGGTGGCGGGGTTGGTTGCCGACCACGCCGACCGGATAGCCGTCGAGGCGGGCGAGGCCAACGACGATGTTCTGCGCGTAGTGCGCGTGGACCTCGAAGAAGTCGCCGTCATCGACGATCCGCGAGATCACGTCGCGCATGTCGTAGGGCTTCGAGGCATCGTCGGGGACGATCGTGTCGAGCGCCTCGTCGGCACGGTCGGGGTCGTCGTAGGGCTCGGCCCGCGGCGGCATCTCGAGGTTGTTGAGGGGAAGGAAGGACATCAGGTAGCGGACGTCCTCGAGGCATTGCTCCTCGTTGTCGGCCGCGAAGTGGGCGACGCCGGACTTCGAGCTGTGGGTCATCGCCCCGCCCAGCTCCTCGAACGTCGGCTCCTCGCCGGTCACCGTCTTGATGACGTCGGGGCCGGTGATGAACATGTGAGAGGTCTCCTTGACCATGAAGATGAAGTCGGTCATCGCCGGCGAGTACACGGCGCCGCCCGCACACGGCCCCATGATCAGGCTGATCTGCGGGATCACCCCCGAGCACTGAACGTTGCGCACGAAGACGTCGCCGTAGGCGCCCAGCGACACGACCCCCTCCTGGATTCGCGCCCCGCCGGAGTCGTTGATGCCGATGACCGGCGCCCCGATCTTCGCGGCCAAGTCCATGACCTTGCACATCTTCTCCGCCATCACCTCGCCGAGCGACCCGCCGAAGACCGTGAAGTCCTGCGAGAAGACGACCACGGGCCGGCCGTCGATCGTTCCCCAGCCCGTCACCACAGCGTCGCCGTAGGGGCGGCGCCTTTGCATCTCGAACTCGTAGGTGCGGTGGCGGACGAAGGTGTCTAGCTCCTCGAACGAGCCCGGGTCGAGCAGCTTGTGGACCCGCTCGCGCGCGGTCAGCTTGCCCTTCTCGTGTTGTTTTTCGACTGCCTCGCTGGAGGCGGAGTGGATCGCCTGCTCGCGCAGCTCCCGCAGGTAGGCGAGCTTCTCCTCGTGGGTCTCGGGGAACTTCTCCCGCACGGCGCGCCGATTCTACGCGCGGGAGAGGGTTACCCCCCGGGCGCTTGAGCAAGCGCGGGCAGGGCGGAGGCGACTAAACCCCGGGGGTGGCGGCTCGCTCCAGCAGCGCGGCCAGGGCCGCGATCACCCGCGGGTCGAGCTCGGTGCCGGCGGCGTGCCGAAGCTCGTCGAGGGCCGCCTGCTGGCGCTCGCGGGGGGAGGCGCCCGCCGGCGCCGGCGCGGCCAGGATCGTGTCGGAGGCGCAGGCAACCCGAACGATCCGCGACTCGATCGGGATCCGCTCGCCGGCGAGGCCGGCCGGCCCCCCTCCGTCGAAGCGCTCCCCCGCGGCACCAATCCACTCGCAGGCCCGAGCGGGGATGCCCGCGCCACGCGCCAGCTCGGCGGCGCTGGCGAATCGCGACTCAATCAGCGCCCGTTCCTCCCGGGTCAGCTTGCGCGAGGGCTTCGCCAGCACCTTGGCCGGCACGTAGACCATGCCGACCTCGTGCAACCTCGCGGCCTCGCGAACCGCCTCTGCGTCGTCGCGCTCCCCGCCCAGCTCGACGGCCGCGGCGAATGCGTAGGCCGCGGTCCCGTCGGCGTGCTCGCGCGAGCCGGGCAGGTGGCGCTCGAGCGCGCCGAGGAGCGCCGAGCCCCTCGACCTGATCAGAGTGGCGAGCCTGGGCTCGAACCCTGAAGTCGCGGCCTCGTCAACTTCGGGTGAACGGGCGTCGCGCGGGCGATCCGAGCTCATCGAGGAGCTGCTCCAGCACGGTGTCGACGTCGCCCGAGTCGGGCCGCGAGTGCTGGGCGACGATCGAGACCGAGGTCCCCCATCCCTCTGCGGCGAGCTCGAGCGCGATCCGGGCGTCGCCGGCCTGGACCCCGCTCGTGCGCCAGGCGAGCATCCGCTCCGGCTGGCGGTCGGTGACCTCGACGGAGACGGATTGCGAGGTGCCCACGACGCCCGCCATCCACGCCTCCATGCGGGCGAGGTCGTCCGCCAGCTCCCACAGCTCGGGGGCGGACTTGACCAGCGTCCGCTTCATCTTCGATTCCATGAACGCGGGCTTCTGCCATCCCCAACCGACTCCTTCCGTGGCGGGACGATTGCAGACTGGCCCCGTAGGCTTCCCCGTCCTGGGATGACGAGGCAGGCACAACAAGGGATCGGCACATATGCTCGCGCCGCGCCGCTGTCGGCGGCGCGGGAGTTCGCCTCCGCGCATGCCCTGGCTCTGATCGTCGCGCTCGCCGCGGTGCTCAGGTTCGCCACCCTCGGCGTGCCGGCGTACTGGCAGGACGAATGGGTGACGGTCACCGAGACTCACGGCAGTTTCGCTGCCGTGCTCGACTCGGTGCACCACGCCGAGGGTGGCCCACCCCTCTATCTGATCCTTCTCTGGGTATGGCGGAAGGTGCTCGGCGACAACGAGATCGCGCTCCGCTCCCTGTCCGCCCTGCTCGGGACCGCGACCGTGCCGATCGCCTACGCCGCGGCCCGCGAGCTTGCCTCGCGGCGCGCCGGTCTGTTCGCGGCCGCGCTCGCCGCGACCAGTCCGCTCCTGATCTGGTACTCGCAGGAGGTTCGAACCTATTCGCTGCTGGTCTTCCTCTCGGCGCTCTCCTTCCTGTTCTTCATCTACGCGCTTCACAGGCAGGAGTCCCGGTGGTTCTGGGGCTGGGCGATCTCATCGGGCCTCGCCCTGACGACCCACTACTTCGCCTTGGCCCTGATCGTCCCCGAGGGGGTCTGGTTGCTGCTTCGGGCCCCCAGGGTCAAGGCCCTCGCGGCCTGCGCGGGCATCGGGGCCGTCGGGCTGTCGCTGCTCCCGTTGATCGACCAGCAGCAGGGGAAGGTGGCCGGCGTCATCCGGCTGCTCGATCGCGGCGACCGGCTGTTGGCGATTCCCCAGCACTTCGTGGTCGGCCTGAGCGTCCCCTGGAAGGTCGTGCCGCCCCTGGTCGGCCTTGCTCTGATCGCCGCGGTCGCCTACGCGCTGACCCGGGCGGACCCGCCGTCGCGTCGCGCCTTCGCCGTTGCCGGCGGGGTGGCCATGGCGGGAATCCTGCTCTCAGTCGTCCCAGCGTTCCTGGGGGCGGACTACGTGATCACGCGATACGTGCTCGAGCTGTGGCTCCCGTTCGCCGTCGCCGTCGCGATAGCCCTGGCGGTTCGGTCGATGGGCGGTCTTGGCACCACGGCGGTGGTCGCCCTGTGCGCGATCGGAGTCGCCCTCAGCACCTGGAACGCGGCTACCCCGGCGGCCCGGCGGGTGAACTGGGACGACGTCGCACAGGCGCTCGGCACGCCTCGACAGGAGAGGGTGGTGGTCGGCCCGGGTCTTTACGTTGGCGTCGGACTGTCCCTCTATCTGCCCGATGGCCATCTCGCCAACTCGCAGGAGCGGATTGTCAGCTCCGACCTGGCGCTGCTGTCGATGCGCCCCGTTCCGAACTATGGGATCGGCCCCTGCTTCTGGGGGGCGGTGTGCGGGGGCAAGGGACTCGGTGGCTCGGGGCCGCCGATCAAGGCCCCGAGGCAGTTCAAGCTGGTGCGTCAGGGTTCGACGCCCCGGGTCACCTACCGGATCTATCGCGCCCCGAAGCCGGTTCGATTGCCCTCGCCCAAGCCGGGCCAAGTCGTCGTCGTGCAGGAGCCCGACTAGAAGAACGCGCCGCCCTTGTACTCCCCGAACACGTCGCGCATCGCGCCGCACACCTCGCCGATCGAGGAGCCGGCGCGCAGGGCATCCTAGATCGGGTACATGAGGTTGCCCTCGCCCTCGGCGACCTCGCGAAGCTCCGCGAGCCGCCCGTCTACCGCCGCCTGGTCCCGGTTGTCCTTGAACCGCTTCAGGCGATCCACCTGGCGCCGCTCGGCTTCCGGGTCCACCCTCAGGATCTCGACGTCGTCGACCTCCTCGGTGACGTACTTGTTGACGCCGACGATGATGTCCTGGCCGCTGCGGTAGCGCTCGTGATAGGAGGCCGCGGACTCCTCGATCTCGCGCTGGATGAACTCGAGCGCCTGGACCGAGCCGCCGAGTTGCTCGACCTTGTCGATCAGCTCCCACGCACGGGCCTCGATCTCGTCGGTGAGCGACTCGATGAAGTAGGAGCCGGCGAACGGGTCGGTGCTGTCGGCGGCGCCCGACTCGTGGGCGAGCACCTGCTGGGTGCGGAGCGCGATCCGCGCCGAGCGCTCGGTCGGCAGCGCCAACGCCTCGTCGAAGCCGTTCGCGTGCAGCGATTGCGTACCGCCGCAGACCGCCGCGAATCCCTGCAGCGCCACCCGGATGATGTTGACCTCGGGCTGCTGTGCCTGCAGCGTGACGCCGCCCGTCTGGGTGTGGAACCGGATCATCATTGAGTGTTCGTCCTTGGCGCCGAAGCGGTCGCGCATGATCCCCGCCCACATCCGCCGCACGGCCCGGAATTTGGCGATCTCCTGGAAGACGTGGTTGTGGCAGTTGAAGAAGAAGGCCAGCCGCGGCGCAAAATCGTCAACGGCGAGACCTCGGTCCAATGCAGCCTCGACGTAGGCGATCGCGTTGGCCAGCGTGAAGGCCACCTCCTGCACCGCCGAGCAACCCTTCTCGCGGATGTGGTAGCCGGAGATCGAGATCGTGTTCCACTTTGGGACGTGCTTACGGCAGTACTCGAAGATGTCGGTCGTCAGCCGCATGGTCGCCTCGGGGGGGTAGATGTAGTTGCCCCGGGCCACGTACTCCTTCAGCACGTCGTTCTGGACGGTGCCGCGCAGCTTCTCGGCGGGAACGCCCTGCTCCTCGCCGAGCAGTTCGTAGAGCAGCAGCAGGATCGCTGCCGGGGCGTTGATCGTCATCGAGGTCGAGACCTCGTCGAGGGGGATCTGGTCGAAGCAGATCCGCATGTCCTCGATCGTGTCGATCGCGACCCCGGTGCGGCCGACCTCGCCGAGGCACAGCGGCTCATCCGAGTCGCGGCCGAGCTGGGTGGGGAGGTCGAAGGCCATCGAGAGGCCGGTCGAGCCGTGCTCGATCAGATAGCGATAGCGGCGATTGGTTTCCTCCGCGGTCGCGTAACCGGCGTACTGGCGCATCGTCCACAGCCGGTCGCGGTACATGCCGGGGTGGATGCCACGCGTGAACGGGTACTCGCCGGGCGTGCCGAGGCGCTCCTCGAGGCCCGGGCGGACGTCATCGTCGTCGTATAGCCGCTTGACCTCGATCCCAGAGTCGGTGAACCGGCGCTCGTCGTCGGGGCCTACGGTCGGTGCGATGTAGCGGTGCAGGTCCTCCTGTACCTTCTCGGCCTGTTCGTCCGGCTGGCCGTCGCCCGCTGACGGGCCGTCGGTTTCGCCGACCGCGCGCTTCTCGCTCGGGCGGGTGGCCATCTCCTTCAAGGATACGGAGAGCGCCGGGTACGGGCCGACGCCACCGCGCCCTCCGCGACCTCAGCCATTCGCTCGGCGACGGCGGGATACGAATAAGCCTCGCGCGCGGTCGCGTTCGGGGGCCGGAGCTCGCCGGCGACGACCCTATGCAGCGCCTCGACGATCGCCGCCACGTCGTCGGCCGGCACCGCGTCGCCCCCCATCTCCTGGACCACTCGCCCCGCCTCCGTGCCGGCGGCGAGCGCCAGGATCGGCCGTCCCGTGGCCAGATACTCGAACAGCTTGAAGTTGAGGAGCTGGGTGCGTCGGGGCGAGGCGAGCAGCAGAAGCGCGTCGGCGGCGCGCTGCAGGGCGATGGCGCCCTCCCGGGTGAGGCTGCCCGGGACCACGATCCGGGCGGGGGAAACGTCGGTTCGCATCAGCTCGGCCTCGGCCGCGGTCAAGGGGCCCGCGACGACCAGCTCGAGGTGCGAGGCCGTCTCGCCATCGGTCCGGCCCAGTTCGCCCAGGGCGCGGACGAGAGGGGCTGGATCGCGCCCGTAGCTCCCGAAGCGGCCCGTGTAGACGAGCGAGACCCGGTCGGGGTCGAGGATGCCGGCGGCATCGCCGCCGGCCTCGTCCGGCTCGATCAGGTCCGGGTCCCAGCCATTGGGGACCAGTTGCGGCTCGATCCCCAGGCGCTGGCGCAGGTCGTGGGCGACGGGGCCGCTGACGCAGACCACGGCATCGGCAGAGCGCAGCCAGCGTCGTTCCAGGCGCTCGTCGAGGCGGCGCTGGAGGGCGCTGGGAAACGGCGGCCGGAGCGACTCGAAGGTCCAGGCATCGCGGAGGTCCACGACCCAGGGGACGCCCCGGTGCCGAAGCGCCCTGCCGACCGCGTGGACCGACTCGGGAGGCGAGCTCGTGATCACGCAGTCGAACCGCTCGCGGCGATTGAGCCGCAGAGCCCGCGAGCGGGCGAACGGCGCCCAGGCGGCAACGAGCGGCTCGGGCACGATCACCCTGCTGAGGATGTGCGGACGGCCCGAGGAGGTGTCGGAGTCGAACAGGGCGTCCACGCGATCGTGGCCGTGTAGGCGTGTGCGCAGGCGCTGTAGGTCGGGCGTGCGGACGACGCCTTCCTCGGCAGCGCCGTCGCCGGCGCCGTACGCGGACGTGGTGAGCACCGTCACCCGATGGCCGAGCCGTCGCAGCCACTTGGCCATCGCCGTCGGCCGGTGGGCTCCCGTGTCGCGACACGGGGGATAGAAGTAGGCGACCAGGAGCAGGTTCAATCGGTCTTCTCCCGACGAGCGGCGATCGCCTCCGCGTAGGCCCCGTCCATGCGGTCGAGCAGGTTTGGCCAGCTCCAGAGCTGCTCGCACTTGGCCCGGCCGGCGGCGCCCAGGCGCCGCCGGCCGGAATCCCCCGCTTCGACCAACCCGCGGATCGCCGCGGCCACGGCCTCGGCGTCTCCGGGTGGAACCAGGAGCCCCGTCTCGCCTTCCTCGACGACCGCCCGGACCCCGGGGTATTCGGTGGCGATCGTCGGGAGCGCGCAGGCCATTGCCTCGATCAGGACGATCCCGAACGACTCCGGCGGCTCGGTGGTGAGGAGAAGGAGATCGGCGCCCCTGAGCACGCCGGGCAGCGCGGCGTGCGGGACCGGGCCGAGGAAGTTGACGCGCTCACCTAAGCCGGCGGCCGTCGCCTGGTCGCGGAACGTTGGGAGCAGCTCGCCACCCCCGGCGACCACGAGGTGGATCGCGGGTGACCCGTCGGCGGGCCCGCCCGCGCCTTCCCCGGCGACCCGTGCCACTGCCTCGATCGCCAGGTCCAGTCGCTTGAAGTGATGGGCGCGGTCGAGGGTGGCGACGAAGGCCACCACCAACGCGTCATCAGGGATCCCGAGGCCGGCGCGCAGGTCCGATCCGTCCGCCCCCGGGGCGAACAACTCCGTGTCGACGCCGTTCGGCATCTCGACCAGCTTCTCGGGGTGACGCTCGCCCGTTCGGCGCAGATAGGGGACCGACCTGGCGTGCTCGTAGGCCTCGAACGGCGCCCGGCGCCCGCCCCTTCCGACCAGCCGGTTCTTGTAGTGGACGAGCAGCGCCTGGCGCCTGCGCCTTCGGCCCAGACGACCGAGCAGAATCAGCTCCGAGCCGAAGATGAACGGATAGTGGACGTGGACGACGTCGAAGCCCTCGATCCGAGCCAGGCTCGGGATCAGCGGCGCGTTGCCGATCGCGAACAGGGGCTCGATTCGGTGAACGACCGCCTGTCCGGGATCTGGCGGCTCTCCCTCCGCCGGGGCCGTGAACACCTCGACGTGGTGGCCGCGCTCGGCCTGGCCGCTGGCGAACCGGTAGCAGGTGTTTCCCGCGCCGCCGGGGTACGGCGGGAAGGTCGCCGTCAGATGGGCGATCTGCAGGCGGTCGGTGGCTGGCGCCGGGGCGCCGCTCAATCCGAGGCGCCGACGAGGCGCTCGACGCCCGCCTGCTCGATCGTGCGCCGCAGTCCGTGGGGGAGTTCTACCGAGGGCTCCCAGCCGAGAAGTTGCTTGGCACGGGTGATGTCGGGCTGCCGGACCTGCGGGTCGTCGACGGGGAGCGCCTCGAAGATGATCTCCGAGCGGGACTCGGTCGCCTCGATCACGGCTTCGGCGAGCTTCAGGAGGCTCATCTCCTTGGGGTTGCCGACATTGACGGGAAGATGGACATCGGACTCGGCGAGCAACACGAATCCCCGGATCATGTCGTCCACGTAGCAGAAGCTGCGCGTCTGGCTGCCGTCGCCGAACACGGTCAGCGGCTTGTCCTGCAGGGCCTGCCTGAGGAAGGTCGGGATGGCGCGACCGTCATGAGGCCTCATTCTCGCCCCGTAGGTGTTGAAGATCCGGACAATGCAGCTGTTCACGCCCTGCTGACGGTGGTAGGCCATGGTCAGCGCCTCGGCGTAGCGCTTCGCTTCGTCATAGACGCCGCGTGGGCCGATCGGGTTGACATGGCCCCAGTAGCTCTCGGGCTGCGGGTGGACCTGGGGGTCGCCGTAGACCTCGGGGGTGGAGGCGAGCAGGAAGCGCGCCCGCTTGAACTTCGCCAGCCCGAGCATGTGATGGGTTCCGTAGGAGCCGACCTTGAGCGTGTGCAGCGGCAGGCGCGCGTAGTCGATCGGGCTTGCGGGCGAAGCGAGGTGATACACGAAGTCGACCGCGTCGTCGAGGAGCAGCGGCTCGGTCAGGTCGTGGCTCAGGAACGTGAACTTGGGGTGGCGGATGTGCTCGATGTTCTGCAGCGAGCCGGTGTCGAGGTTGTCCACGCAGATCACCCGGTGGCCCTTGGCCAGCAGGTGGTCGCATAGATGCGAGCCGAGAAACCCGGCCCCCCCGGTGACAATGCAGGTGCTCATGGGCGGCTGAGCATAGCGCCGCGCTTGCCGACGCTGGCTGATCGAGTCGACCTGCACGCGTGCTCGCAGGGGCGCGCGCGGGTGGGGCCGGGTTTATCCGGATATGCGGGCCGACCTCCCCGACCCCCTCGTCAGCCCTCGCCGCGACGCGCTCGCGCAGCTCGCCTCCTCGGAGGCGGCCCTGCGGCGGACCGCTCGCCGCTACTCCCTCTGCGCCGACGACGCCGAGGACGCATACCAACGCGCGGTCGAGATCCTGCTGACCAAGTCTCCGCCGGCCGATCTTCGGCACCTGGCCGCCTGGATGCAGCTGGTGACTCGGCGGGAGGCGCTGGCCGTGCGACGCTCGCGCGAGCGCCTGCTCGGGCCGCGCGGCGACGATGACGGTGAGTTGCTCGACCGGATCGCCTGCGACCGACCGGACCCCCAGGAGCGGCTGGAGCGCCGCGAGCGGGTCGCAGAGGCCATTCGCCTCCTGTTCGAGCTGAAGCCCCAGGAGCGCCGGGCGCTCGTCCTCCAGGCTCATGGCTACTCCTACGCCGAGATCTGCCAGCTCTGCGGCTGGACCTACACCAAGGTGAACCGATGTCTGGCCGAGGGGCGGGCGCGGCTGCGGGAGCTCGGTGCCGCGGGTTAGCGCTGGCGTAGGCTCGGCGAGACAAGACCGAGGTGCGCCTGGTCGACTGACACGGCCTCGGCGGGCGGCTTGGCGCCTTTTGCACCCATAGGGTCGAAACTGCGCCACGCCGGCGCTGCGCTCACTAACCTGGCGCACGGATGGAGCCGATGCAGGTCGAGGGAATCGAGCAGCTGCGCGAGCTGGTCGGCCGGGAGCTAGACCGGCCTCCGGTCGCGCCTTCCGTGATCAACCGCACCGACTGGCCGGTCGCCATGTTCAACCATGGAAGCTCCAGCCACTTCCGTGGGTGTGAGCTCCAGGGGTCATCGAGGAGGCCGGCGAACCGGCCGTGATCGTCACGCTAACCGATGCGTCATGGTCGTCTGAGTGTCGGCACATGGCCCATCATGCAGCCCGTAGATCA
>VAYK01000103.1:13848-15066 GCA_005884985.1 Actinomycetota bacterium
GGGCCTGGGAGGAGATCTACCGGGATCTTGCTCCGTTCGTACTCGGGTATCTGAGGGCCCGGGGCGCGGCCGAGCCGGACGATCTCACCGGAGAGGTCTTCCTGCAGCTGGTTCGTGATCTGTCGCGCTTCGAGGGCGGGGAGCGGGACTTCAGATCCTGGGTGTTCACCGTGGCGCACCACCGGCTTCTCGACGAGCGCCGCCGCCGGGGCCGCAGGCCCGTCGAGCCGGCTCCGGTTCACGAGATCGCCGACCAACAGGCCGGCGGCAACGTCGAGGACGAGGCCATCGCCAGGATCGAGGAGCAGCAGATCCGCCGGGTGCTCGCCCGCCTCTCATCGGACCAGCAAAGCGTCATCCTGCTTCGCGTCCTCGGTGACCTGACCGTGGAGCAGGTCGCGACGGTCCTCGGCAAGAGCCCGGGGGCGGTGATGGCGCTTCAGCGCCGCGGCTTGGCGGCGCTGAAGCGCGAGCTCTCGAAGATCGGCGCAACCCTATGAGCGATCCGGACGCTTACCGGGATGAGATGGGCATTCTTCCCAGACTCAGCGACCGCGACGCCGAGCGCTTGCTCTCGAGGCAAGAGGCGCCGGACGAGCCCGAGCTGATCGCGTTTTTCGGCGATCTCCGTGCGGTGTATAGCGAGGCCCCAGTCGAGTCGACCGAGGCGCTGCACCTCGCCGCCGTCGCGCAGGCCCTTTCGAGTGGCCGCGCGCAGCTCACGCCGGCCAATCGGTCCGCGATCCCGCCGGTGAGGGCGCCGAGGCGGGCAGCAACCATGCCAGGCCGCCGCTTGGCCCTGCTCGGCGCCGGCCTCGTGGTAGCGGCACTCCTGGCCACGGCCGGGTTGGCGGTGGCCGGCGTCAGCCTGCCCGGCGGCGCGCGCGCCCCCTTCGAACAGGTGGGGATCGAGCTTCCGAATCAGTCATCTGCTGACGATGTCCAGGCCGTCATCAGGTCTACGCCGCCCGACCAGCGCGGCTGCGCCTTCGGCCAGCAGGTCGCCCAGGCCGCCAACGGCGGCAACGGCGGGCCCAGTGGGGATTCCTGCGCGCATCAGGGCGACCACGCCACCGGCGATAAGCAAGGCAACTCCTCGAACGACCAGAACAGCAACGCCGGCGGCGCCGGACGGTCGTTCGGCCAGCAGACGGCCGCTGGCGCGCAGCAAAACGCCTCCGAGGGCGGTCAGGCGTTCGGCCAGGCGACCGCGCAGAG
>VAYK01000101.1 GCA_005884985.1 Actinomycetota bacterium
CCGGGAAGTCGAGGCTGGCCGCCTCGGACTCCACGAACTCGACGTTCTCGAGGCCGGCCGCCGCTGCGCGCTCACGGCCGTAGGCCAGCATCTCGGGAGAGATGTCGGTGGCCACGACCGTGCCCTCGGGTCCCGCCACAGCCGCCGCCGTGAGCGACGGCTCGCCGTAGCCCGCGGCCACGTCGAGCACGCGGCTCCCGGGCTCGACGCGCGCCAGCTCCACCATGCGCTTGCTGACGGGAGCGGTCGCGGCGTCGATGAAATCCGACCGCTTGCGCCAGCCCTCGGCGCCCTTCTTCCACTGCTGCCGTTGTCCGTCTCGGAACTCAACGGCGTCTACTGTCTGCGAATCCATCCTGACCTCCTGGTTGGCCGGTGCCAACCCTATGCGATCCCTAGCGCCGGGGGAACGGCTTCAGTCGGGGCTCCCCTGTCCCCATAGGGGAGGCGCTTCGAGCAGCGATCACGCCCGGGCAGGTCGTCCTGCGCGCGCTCGTCAGCTCGGCGACCGCTTCGCGACGCGCGCCCGCCGCGACCCGCCCCCTCCGACGACGGCCAGCTCGAGCGGCGCGGGCTCGAGTTCGTGCCGGGGCCTGATCGACGCGGCTTGACCACGGTCCAAGGACAGAACTGATCGCTCTGACCCAGGAGCAGTCACGTGGGCCGCGAGGCGGCTGGCGATCGGATTGGCCACAAAGCGGTCGTACTGCTGCGGACGCCCGAGACGGCCGCAAGGGACGAACTGCGGTCGTCCACGCAAAGCTGCCCGCGCGCCTGCTCTCGGCATAAGGCGGCAGCGCACCGCGCCTAGCGCGGCCGCAGTGCATCGCTGTTCCTTCGGTTCGATAAAGGCATTGTCCGGCCCCCTCGATTCGGTCCACTTCATCTGTCGTAGTTCGTCTACCAGCTCGACCCGAGGCGATCTGCGGCGGCCGCCTGCTGCGGCAGGCGGCCGCCGTTCTGTCATCGCAGTGCGGCCCGGGTGAATACCCGGATCGCCAGGGCCGTGAACGCCATCGCGAAGAGCGCGACCACCGCGAGGCTGAGAAACGCCTCACCCGTCGCGCTGCCCATGCCCCAGATGTCGTGCAGGCTCGAGCCGCCGTCGCCGAGCAGGCCAAAACGCATCAGGGCCAGAGCGTGGGTCAGCGGCAGGACCTTGGCGAACGCGGTCAGGGCTCCGGGCAGGGCGCCGATCGGGAACAGCGCGCCGGCGAAGAACCAGGGCAAGATCGCGACCGCCGGGGTGGCGCCAATGTACTCCTCCTGCTTCGGGATGCGGCTGGCGAGCGTCTCTGCGACGCCGTACATGAAAGCGGCGAAGAGAACCGCGGCGCCGACGAACCAGAGCACTCCGGTCGCGGTGACTTGGAAGTCGTCGCCGTAGGCGGTTGCGGTGGCGATCAGCACTGCGACCTGAAGCGCCGAAAGGGTCAGCGCCACGATCAGGTTGCCGAGCACGAGCAGGGAGCGCGGGACCGGCGCCGCAAGCAGCTCCGGCTGGGCTCCCGAGTCGCGATCGACGATCACGCTCAGTCCGGCGAAGATCGTCGTCAGCGGCACCAGCAAGCCGACCGTACCGACGGCCACGAAGGTGGTGTAGTCGATGTGGGTGCCAAGCCCCCCGAGCGCCGACTGCAGCGCCGGTGCGACCACCAGGGCGAAGAAGATCGGCGTCAGAAGGGGAACGAAGATCTGGCGCGGGGTGCGGGCGGTAAGCTGGAAGCGCCGCCCCGCCAGGGTCGAAAGAGCAGTCAGGGTTGTCATCGGTTCTCCTATCGCGTTTGGGTTGGTCAGTCAGGCGGCCACGGCAATCCGGTCGCCGGTCAGTCTCAGGTAGACGTCGTCGAGGCTCGGGGTGCGGCTGCTGATCTGCAGCGGCTTGAGTCCCGCCGCGCTGATGGCGCTGATCGCCTCCGCGGCGCCGTGGTTGTGGAGCGGGACCGTCAGAGTCGAGCCGACGTTGAGGGCGTCTTCGCTCGCGATACCCCGGGCGCGGAGCAGGGCGAGCGCCGCCCCGGCGTCGCCTTCGACGCGAAGCTCGACGATCTCGCCGCCGAGCCCTGCGAGCAACGCCCGGGGTGTATCGAGGGCGACGATCTCGCCCTGGTGGATGATCGCGACCCGGTCGCAGAGCTGCTCAGCCTCCTCGAGGTAATGCGTCGTGAGCAGGGTGGTCATTTGGTTGCGCGCGCGAAGGCCGGCGATGACGTCGAGCAGCTCGCGACGGATCCGCGGGTCGAGGCCGACGGTTGGCTCGTCGAGGAAGAGCACCCTGGGCTCGGAGACCAGCGCGCGGGCTATCTCCAGGCGACGCCGCTGGCCGCCGCTGTAGCTGGAGACGGGTCGGTCGATCAGCTCGGCGAGTCCGAGGGTGTTCGCCGTCTCGGCGATGCGGGTCGCCGCGGTCTTCACGTCAACGCCCCAGAGGCGGGCATGGAGGTCGAGATTGCGACGGCCGCTGAGCTCGCGATCCACCACCGCCTCCTGGAAGACGACGCTGCTGATCCGCCGCGCCGCCAGCGGTTCGGCGACGACGTCAAATCCCGCGAGCTCGGCGCTGCCGCCGCTCGGTGCGATCGTGGTGGTCAGCATGCCGACCGTGGTCGATTTCCCGGCGCCGTTGGGGCCGAGCAGGCCGAACATCTCGCCCGGGGCCACCTCGAAGTCGATCCCCTTCACCGCCTCGACGCCGCCCGGATAGGTCTTGCTCAGCTTCGTGACCCTGATCGCCGGCGCGTCCGGGCGGGCCAGGGGTATGACATTTGCGCTATCTCGCTTCATCTACGCCTCCTAGGCGTCGAGCGGCCGTCACATCGGCCGCGTGTTGCTCGTCACTGCTATGACGGATGCCAACGAGAGGACGTGACATGGATGAGCAGGAGTTGCTGGCCGAGCAGTTCGAGCTCAACCGCCCCCACCTGCGGGCTGTCGCCTACCGGATGCTTGGTTCGACGGGCGAGGCGGAGGATGCGGTACAGGAGTCCTGGTTTCGCCTCAGCCGGACCGATAGCGGCGAGCTCGAAAATCTGCGCGCCTGGCTGACCACGGTGGTCGGCCGCATCTGCCTGGACACGCTGCGCGCCCGCCAGGCCCGCCCGGAAGACTCGGTCGACACGGTCCCCGAGCCGCTGGTCAGGCTCGCCGCCGAAGACCCCGCGCAGGAAGCCGAGCTCGCCGATTCGGTCGGGTTGGCGCTGCTGGTCGTGCTCGAGACACTGAGCCCGGCCGAGCGCCTGGCGTTCGTACTCCACGACATGTTCGGTGTCTCATTCGAGGAGATCGCCCCGATCGTCGAGCGCTCGCCGATCGCGGCGCGACAGCTCGCAAGCCGGGCACGGCGGCGGGTGCGAGGCAGCGTTCCGCCGACCGATGCCGATCTTGCCCAGCAGCGGAAGGTCGTCGACGCGTTCCTTGCCGCGGCGCGAGCAGGCGACTTCGAGGCACTGCTGCAGGTCCTCGACCCCGATGCGGTGTTCCGCATGCACACGGGCCCGTCCGGTCCGCCGGCCCTGCCGCCGGCAGTCGGTGCGGCGGCGGTTGCGGAGCGGACGCTCACCCGCGGGGCGCCGTTTGCGCCGCTCGCCCAGCCGGCGATCGTCAACGGCGGAGCCGGTGTGCTGGTCGCGCCGGGCGGTCGCAACGTCGGCGTGGCTGGCTTCACGATCTCGCGTGGCCGCATCGTCGCGATCGACCTCATCGTCGATCCCGAGCGGCTGCGCAAGCTCGAGATCCACGCATGAAATAAAGGCACTGATCACCAGAAGTGCCTGAATCGAAGGGTAATCCGCGGCTATCCGCGGACATCAGCGCCGAGCCGGCTCCTCAAGCCGAGCACAAATTCCCTGCTAATTCGCACCTTCTGACGCCAGGATCGCCGCGAGCCAGCTTGGATCGCACCCAGGAGGTCGGGGGTTCGAGTCCCCCTAGCTCCATCTCGAGGATGTCCTGCACGTGCCGGGCTTCTCGTTTCCCTGGATCGGCGGGCATCGGCTGGAATCCGCGCGCAGGCACCTCGAGCGAGTCCTGCAGACCTATGTTGCCCACTACAACGAGCATCGCCCGCACCGGGCGCTCGCATCACAGCGCCCGCCGCTCGGCGAGCCACGCCCGGCGCCCAAGCCCCTGCTACCCCTTGACGTTCGCCGGCGCGATCGCCTCGGCGGGCTGCTCCACGAGTACGAGCTCGCGGCATGACGGACGCCATTTTCGGCACCTACACGGTCGAAGAGTCGGGCGGGAGCTCGCTGTTTAAGGGGTAGTGGGTCCCGGCGGGGGGGGCGGATGAACGCGGCAGGTGGGACCGGCGCAGGTCTGCAGCTGGTGCAGGCGGTCCGCGAGCTCGGCCTTCACCGCCGCGTAGGCGGGGTCGTTGTGGCGGCTCTGAAGCTCGTACGGGTCGATCTTTCGGTCGTAGAGCTCCTTCTCGCCGGTGCTGTATTCCGCGTACATGTAGCGCTCGGTGCGGATCGCCTCGAAGCTAGGCCACGGAAGCCCGGACCCACTAGGCTCCTCGATCAGCAGCTCGCGTCCCCGCTCGATCCCCGGCTGCTGGGCGACCGGGATCAGCGAGCGCCCGTCCATCACTAGGCCGGGGCTCGCGTTCGCCACGTCGACGATCGTCGGCGCGAGGTCGGCGTTGATCGCCAGGTCACTCACGCTCACCCCTTCAGGGATGCCCGGGCCGCGCATCTCCAGCGGCACCCGGATCGACTCCTCGTAGATGTGGCCCTTGTTGCCGGGGATCCGGTGCGCACCGTGGAAGTAGCCGTTGTCTGAGGTATAGACGATCAGCGTGTTGGCGAGCTCGCCCGTCGCCGCCAGCGCCTTGACGACCTTCTTGACGCCCTCGTCGACGGAGAGCAGGGACTCCAGCTCGCAGCGGTACCTGCGCTGGATGTCGGCGATCGCGCCCGCGCTCAAACGCGGCCGGTTTTGGATCTCGGCCGGCTTGTCGGAGACGTCCGCCTCGTTGAAGTTGGGGGGCTGCGGTAGCGGCTCGGAGTCGAACGCGTGGGCGTGGCGCGGCGCCGGGATGGCCGCGTATTGGCAGTCGAACGGGGGGTTCGGGTTCGGGTACGGGCCGCCGATGTGGGGGGCCGTGTAGGTGAGCCAGAGAAAGAACGGCTTCGCCTGCGGCGCCCGGCGGTCGACGAAGTCGACCGCCTTTCGGGTCAGCACGTCCTGCTTGAAGGCGGTCGGGGCGGTGCCGTAGTGGACCACGGTGCCGTTGTTGTTGAGCGGGTAGTTGTAGACCTGCTGGGCGGCCGGGGCGGCCGCGTGCCACTCCGACCAACCGGGCGGCACGGGGGGCTGGTTCGTGTAGCCATTCAGGTACTTGCCGATCATGCCGGTGTAGTAACCCGCGTCGTGGAGCCAGACGGCGAGGTTGTTGGTTCCGTGCAGGGCCTCGAAGGGGTCGAAGCCGCCGTTCGGCGGCTTGTTGCTGACCACGCGGTGGTTGTGGGCGTACTGGCCGGTGAGGAAGGTGGAGCGCGAGGGGCAGCAGAGCGAGAAGTTGACGAAGTTGTTCTTGAACGTCGCCCCGTGTGCGCCGATCAGCGAGTTGACCTTGGCCATCACCCGCATCGATTTCACCGTCTGGTCGTCGGACTCGATCACCAGCAGGTTGGGCCTCGTCTGGGTCGCGGCCGCCTGACCGCGGGTCGCCGGGTGTGTCTCGGAGGCGACCGCCAGCGCGACGGTCACGCCCAACGTGGCGAGGACCGGTATGAAGAGACGCCTCCGAAACGTGGTGACACGCCTCGGTATGCGCCTCCGTTGCCTCCTCATCAACCGGCGACCCTACACGCGCTGGCGCGTCAAGCGCAACGGCCCAAACATGAACTGTCGAGTCGTGCTCTACGTCACGTCAAGCCGGGGGTATGGGGTGAGTAAATTCGATCGCGCTGCAAATCGCTGGGTTTCGAGGGCCGACCGAGTTTCGGGGAACGCGAGCAAAACGTGCAAAGAGTTGTGAAAAGCCGGTCAAACATATAAGGGAACCTCCGCATCAGGTACCTGGGTTCTGGTAGACCGTACCTGTTACTGGGTACATACCCAGGCAGGTCAGTTAATCGGCACCGGAGGTACTCTTGCTGGTTTTTCGGGACGCGGGGGAGCCTCCGGTGCCACTAACGGCAGGAGGCTCAAAGAATGTCCGCCGGTTCGATCAAAGAAGGAAGAGAAACGGGCCGAACCAGATCCGGGGTTGTGCGCGGTAGGACGAAGCTCCTCGCTCCTCGGCGACGCCGCCCCGATGTTCCCTGATCCCCTTTGGCCTTGCCCACCAACGCGGAGCGACGCTCCGGTAGGGCGACGCAAACCGCTTGTCTATGCGATGGCGAGGGGCAGAATCGAACTGCCGACACCACGATTTTCAGTCGTGTGCTCTACCAACTGTGCTACCTCGCCGCGGCGGTAAGGCTAGCGAGCGCGGGGCCCTCGACCCACCCTTCAGTCGGAGTTGCCCGCCAGCGCCATGGCGCTCGAGGCCACCTCGATCCCCGGAGCGCCCGCCATCGTGCCCTCGCCGCTAACCTGCCAGCTACGGAGTGCCACCACCGGCCGCCCAAGCCGCCGCGCGAACGCCATTTCCGCCAGGGTCCCCCACTCGCCGCCGATCGCGATCACGGCGTCAGCGGAGGCCACCACCGCAAGGTTGCGCGCGTGGCCGATCCCGGTCGCCACCACGTGAGTGACATGCGGGTTGGCCTCGCCCGGGTCCTCACCGGGCAGGATTCCGATCACCTCGCCATCGACCCCGTGAGCTCCCCGGGCCGCCGCCTCCATCACCCCGCCCAGCCCGCCGCAGACGACGATCGCTCTGGCTTCAGCGAGCCGGCGTCCCACCGTCTCGGCCAGCGGCTCCAGCACCTCGTTCGCGGTGCCCTTGCCGATTACCGCCACCTGAAGCTTCCGACTCAAGGCTGCCGCTCGCTGTCGGCCGTCTGCTCGCTGATCTTCTCCGTGCTGCCTGCTCGCGCCAGCATCCCGGTCATCAGCTCCAGCGCCCCCTGCTTGTGCAGCGGCTCGTTGAGGTTGCCGCACTTCGGGCTCTGCACACACGACGGACAGCCGTCGGCGCAGGGGCACTCGCCGATCAGCTTCGCGGCGTCGGCGACCAGGCGCTCGAACAGCTCGAAGCCACGCCGCGCGATTCCCACCCCCCCGGGATGGCCGTCGTAGATGAAGATGGTGGGCCGGCCGGTCTGGAAGTGCACGTTGGTCGACAGGCCGCCGATGTCCCAGCGGTCGCACATCGCCAGCAGCGGCAGCACCGCGATCTGGCCGTGCTCGGTGGCGTGTAGCGCGCCCAGCAGGACCTCGGGCGGAAGCGACGCCGGGCCGACGAGCTCGTCGCCGAGCACGTACCAGAGCGCCTGCGTCGGGAAGTTGGTCTCCGGCAGGTCGAGCCCCACCCTGTCGATCACCTGGTGATCGGAGAGCCGCTTGCGCTGGAAGGCCATCACCTGCTCGGTGACCGACACCTCTCCGAAGAACAACTCGATGCCCATCCCACCACCGACGGGATCGTCCCTCTTGGCGACGATCCGCTCTATGTACACCTCCGTCTCCTTCTTCGGCTGCGTGTACCAGTCGCCGTCGAAGCGGTCGACCACCGCGCGCCGCGCCTCGATGTCGAGCTCGCGCACCTCGTAGGAGCGCCCCAGGTGCAGGTAGACAGCGCCGGGATGGACAGTGGTGAACGCCCGCTCGGCCTCAACCGCTCCCAAGAGCTCGCCGGAGCCGCGCTCGACGATCGCCACCGAGTCCGGCGAGGCCGAGCGCAGCGAGATGTCGCCCGCCGGGAAGCGGGGACCGCGCGGCAGGTAGCGTTCGTCGCGACCGCGCCGCAGCTCGCCGATCGCGACCAGGGTGTCGGCTCGTTCCCGCCACCGCTCCCCGAAGACCTCAGCGTCGGCATCGGACAGCGGCACCTCGTAGGCGGCGGCGAGCAGGTGCGCGAGCTGGATCCGCTCGTTCTCGTGATCCAGGATCGCCGCCTCCACCGGTCGCTCGAGGAACTCCTCCGGGTGGCGGCAGAAGAACTGGTCGAGGGCGTCCTCGCCGGCGATGTAGAGGGCGAGACCCTCGCTCCGCCTCCCCGCCCGGCCCCACATCTGTCGCAGGCTCGCGACCGTGCCCGGGAAGGTGACGCAGATGGCCGCGTCGAGCTCGCCGATGTCGATGCCCAGCTCGAGTGCGTCGGTGGCGACGACCGCGAGCAGCTCGCCGCCCGCCAGGCGAGCCTCGATCTCGCGGCGCTGCTGTGGCGTGTAGCCCGCCCGGTAGGGGGCAATGCGCTCCGCGAGCTGTGGCCGGCCCAGCTCCTCGAGCCTCATGCGGGTAAACCGCTGGATGAGCTCGATCCCGCGGCGGCTGCGCAAGAAGCAGATTGTCCGCACCCCCTCGCCGACCAGGTCGGCGAGCAGCTCGGCTGCCTCGGAGAGGACCGAGCGCCGGGTCATCGACTTCGGGTCGATCACCGGCGGGTTCCACAACCCGATCCGCCGGCGGGCGCGCGGAGCGCCGTCGGAGTCCACCAGACGGAAGGGCTCGCCGACCAGCCGCTCGGCGAGCTCCACCGGGTTGGCGATCGTGGCCGAGGCGAGGATGAACCTCGGGCTCGCGCCGTAGAGGCCCGTGACCCGGCGCAGCCGGCGCAGCACGTTGGCGACGTGCGATCCGAACACGCCCCGGTAGGTGTGGGCCTCATCCACGACTACCCAGCCGAGGCCGGCGAGAAAGTCCCCCCAGTTCTTGTGGTGAGGCAGGATGCCGACATGGAGCATGTCGGGGTTGGTGAGGATCAGGTTGGAGCGACGCCGGATCTGCGGGCGATCATCGCGTGGGGTATCGCCGTCGTAGATCGCGTGGCTAAGCTGCGGCAGGCCCAGCGCCGACAGCTTTCTCGCCTGGTCCTGGGCGAGGGCCTTGGTGGGGTAGAGATACAGGGCCCGGCGCCCGTCGTTCCGGACGAGCTCGTCGAGGACCGGGAGGTTGAAGCACAGCGACTTGCCCGACGCGGTCCCGCTGGTAACGATCGCGTTGCCGACAGCGGCCGCCTCCAGCGCCTCGAGTTGGTGTGAGTACAGCGCCTCGATCCCGCTCGCAGGAAGTGCTGCCGCCAATTGGGGCGCGAGCGAAGCGGGGATCTCGACCCTGTCGGCCATTCGCGCTGCCTCGACGCTCTCGGCGACGAGGCGGGCGTCAGCGCCCCCGGGCTCGATCGCACGCTCCCAGCCGGTGGCGGCCGCGACGCCGGGGGCGGCGCTATCCATTCGCGGTGGGCAGGGGTCGGCCGGTCGCTGCCCCGCGGCTGCCGCCGATCGCGGCTGCCGTGTGCAGCGCGTCCAGTGCGCTTCGGTCGTGCAGCCGCACGATCTCGGCGCCACCGGCGACGGCCAGCGCCGTCGCCGCGGCGGTCGCCCACTCCCGCTCTGCGGCGGCGGCTCGACCCTGCCAGGAGCCTGCCAGCACCGCGCCGAGGAAGTCCTTGCGGGAGAGGCCCACGAACAGGGGGCGGCCGAGCTCGCGCAGCTCGCCGAGGCGCCGCAGGATCTCGAGGTCGTCGTCGACCGAGAGGTCGAAGTCCAGGCCCGGGTCGAGCGCGATCTGCTCCTCGGCGATGCCGCGGCCGAGCGCAGACTGGATCCGCTCGCCGAACCAGCCCACCAGGTGGGCGATGGGGTCCCGGTGACTGCGGGGCTCTCGATCGGCGCGCGGTGGCCCCTCGATGTGCATGAGCACATAGCCGCAGCCCCGCTCGGCCACCAGGTCGAGCATCTCGGGGTCGGTGCCGCCCGAGATGTCGTTGATCGCCGCGGCGCCGGCGTCGAGGGCGCGGCTCGCGACCTCGACCTGGAAGGTGTCCGCGGTCACCGGCACGCCAGCGCGCCGGGCCAGCTGCTCGACCGCGGGGACAAGCCGCGCTGCCTCCTCGTCGACCGAGACCGCCGGTCCGCTGCGGGCCGGCACGGCACCAACGTCGAGCAGGTCAAACCCCGCCTCGGCCAGCGCCAAACCGTCCCCGACGGCGCGCTCCGGAGTCTCGCTCCGCGCTCCCTCGAAGAAGGAATCGTCGGTGACGTTGACGATCCCGGCCGCCAGCGGCGGCGGGAACTCGAGCAGGCGGTCAATGAGGCGCCAAGTCGACATCGGCGACTAACGTAGCGCGGCTGACCCTGTGTACCGTTGCGCCGCGTGCCGCTGCGCTGCGTCTACACCGATCTCGACGGCACCCTGCTCGGCTACCGCGGGTCGCTGTTCCGCGACGCCGAGGGAGGCTTCTCGCTCCAGCAGGCGAGGGCGCTTGAGGCCTGCCACCGCGCCGAAGTCGAGGTGGTGATCATGTCGGGCCGGCGCGAAGCCCAGGTGGCGGCCGACGCGCGTCTGCTCGCCCAGTCCTCCTACATCTACGAGGCGGGCTGTGGCGTGGTGATCGACGGCGAGCGGACCCTGTTGACCGGCGATTGGGCGCCCGACGAGGAGGGGACGCCGGCGGAGAAGATGCTCGCCGCGGGCATTCCGGACCTCCTCTTCGAGCGCTTTCCGGGACGGCTCGAATGGCACGGCCCCTGGCACGTCGACCGCGTGCTCTCGCATCTGTTCCGCGGCCGCATCGACGTCGCTGCGGCCAACGCGCTGCTCGCGGAGCAGGGCCACGACGATCTGCGCTTTCTCGACAACGGGGCGATCGTGCGGCGCATGGAGGGGCTGGACGGGCCCGCCCACGCCTACCACCTGGTGCCCGGCGGCGCGAGCAAGGCGAAGGCAGTTGCCTTCCACACGCGGGCGCGCGGCTACCCGCCGGACCAGTGCATCGGGGTCGGCGACTCGCTCGAGGACCTGGACGCGGCCGAGGCCGTGGGGCGCTTTTTCGTGGTCGCCAACGGTCCCGAGCGCGATCCGGGGCTGCGCGAGGCGATTGGCGGTCGGGCCAATGTCACGGTCACCGAGGGCCGCAACGGCGAGGGCGTGTACGAGGCGGTGGTCTCGACCCTCGCCGAGAGGCGCTAGTGGGGACCACTACTAGTCGCGGCGCGGGGCCGCGGTCGCACCGCGGATGCGACGGAGTAGGGCGTCGGTGAGCCGCGGGGCGACGCTGTTCAGTCCGAGCAGTCGGACCACGCCCGGGATGTAGACGGCGCGCGAGTCCTCATCTACGGCCTCGATGATCGCCTCGGCCACCTCCTGAGGCGGCAGCTCTTGCTCGTTCTCCCGCCAGTCCGGGAGCAGGTCGCGCTCGTGAGCGTGAAGGCCGGTCTCGACCTCGCCGGGGAACGCGGTGGTGACCGAGACCCCGGTGCCTGAGAGCTCGTGCCGGAGCGCCTCTGCAAAGCCGCGGTCGGCCGCCTTGGTGGCGCCGTAGACGGCGGCCCCGGGGAAGGCGCGAATACCCGCCCCCGAGGACAAGATCACGAGGTGGCCGCGCGCCCGGTCGAGCATGTGGGGGAGTGCCGCACCGATCGTGTAGATCGTGCCGAGGACGTTGATCAGCACCATCTCCTCGGCCCGCTCGAGGTCGGTGTCGACGAATGGACCGTAATGCGCGACTCCGGCGTTGGCGACCGCCAGGTCGAGCCCTTCGGCCCGCTTCACAAAACGGTCGATGGCGCGCTCAACCTGGCCTCGCTTGGCAACGTCGGCGACCAGTGCCAGGTGCGGGCCGGCGGGGCTCTCGGGGAGTTGCGGGATGAGCTCCTCGATTCGCTCTTTGCCGCGGGCCATGAGCCCGAGCCGCGCCCCCCGCGATGCCAGCGCCAGGCACAGGGCGCGGCCGATACCGCGCGACGCGCCGGTGACAATCGCCCTCGTGCCCGGCTCGATCCGCACGGCCCCATCCTCTCATGCGGAAGCTCGCTCTCGCCACGGCTGATGATTGGTGGTGACGTCTAGTATCGGGAGGGTGACGCAGGAGCACGCCACGGTTGCCGAGGAGGAGTACCTCCAGAGCATGTTCTGGCTCGAGGAGGCCGGGCTGCCGATCACCGGCGCCAACATCGCCCGCGCCATGCGGCTCTCCGCCCCGACCGTGCACGAGATGATCGGCCGCTTGGAGCAGGACGGCTACGTGGATCGCCGCGCCGACAAGTCGCTCGCGTTCACATCGGACGGGCGCGAGCGCGCCCAGGCGATTGTCCGACGCCACCGCCTGATCGAACGCTTCCTGACCGACGTCCTCGGCGTCCCGTGGGACGAGGTCCATGAGGAGGCGGAGCGGCTCGAGCACGCGATGTCGCCGGTGCTCGAGGAGCGGATGCTGGCGGCGATCGGCGATGCCAAGACCTGCCCGCACGGCCACCCCTTGGTCGAAGGGGCGCGCGAACAGGGGGCGCTTTTGGCCGACGTCGAGCAGGGCGCGAGCGTGCACGTTCTCCGGTTCGAGAACGAGGCCGAGGAACTGCTGCACTACCTGAAGCAGGCGGGGCTGCGGCCGGGACTGGATGGCACGCTTGCGGCCTCCGGCGAGAACGAGGTGGTCGTCTCCTCCGATGACGGGCGCCACGTGGTCTCGCGCAGCGTCGCGGAGACCGTTTCAGTCCGCGCCGAACCTGCGCCGCCGCCGCGCCCGCCACTGCCGGACCAGCTCGAGTTCAGCTCCGACCGCTACGGAAGGTAGGGGACTACCCGCCGAGGAGCCGAAGGCGACTGGTCGTGCGGTTTGTTCTAGAGCTCGCCGCAGATCTGTCGCAGGCGGCGGTAGAGCGCTTGGTCTTGGGGACGCATCGCGTACTCCCGACGCCTCACCGAGGCCTCGTGCTCCCGAACGGCCGACGCCAGGGCGGAGAAGCGCCGCTCGGCGACGTTGCGCTCACTCACCGGATCGAGCTTCCGCGTGCCCTCGACCATCGTGATCGGTGTCATCTCGGGGCCAATCTCCTGAACTTGCGGGACTTTGCGACCGGTGGCTAGCCGGTCCGCGCGACCCTACCGGCGCTTTCTTACGGGCATGTAACGGCGCCGTAAAAGTTGCAGGCGGATCGAGGGGGCTCGGAGCCGATCAGCGATCAGGCGGGGCTCGCGGTCCGCAGCCTCTCCAGCGCCGTCGCGATTCGCTCGACGCCCTCCCCGATCTGCTCGGCCGGCACGCTGGCGAACGAGAGGCGGAGGCTGGATCGTCCGCCGTCGAGCATGAAGTCGCGGCCGGAGATGAACGCCACCCGCTCCTCGAGCGCGGCGGCCAGCAGGTCCTCGCAGTCCACGTCGTCGTTCAGCGTCAGCCACAGGAAGTAGCCGCCGCCGGGCACCACGAACTCGGCCTCCGACAGATGTTCCTGCAGGGCGTCGACCAAAGCGTCACGCCGCTCGCGCAGGGCGCCCTTGACGAAGGCGATGTTGGCCTCGAGGGCTCCGGATCGGCACAGTTCCCAGACGATCGACTCGGCGAGCATGTTCGGCGAGATGTAGACCTCGTTGGCGCGCTCGGCGAGCTTCGTGATCTCCTGCTCGGGCCCGGCGAGGTAGCCGACCCGGACACCCGGGCTGACTGTCTTCGAGAACGAGGACGAGTGGATCACCCGGCCCGCTCCGTCGAGCGCCAGCATCGTCGGCGGCGGCTCGCCCTCGAACGGAAGCTCGCGGTAGGGATCGTCCTCGAAGATCCAGAAGCCGTGCTCCGCGGCGAGCTCGACGAGCCGCTCGCGTTTTGCGACCGAGAGCGTGCAGCCAGCGGGGTTGTGGAAGTTGGGGATCACGTGGACGAGCCTTACGGGGCCCCCAACCAAGGCACGCTCAAGCGCCTGCACGTCGATGCCGTCCTCGTCCAGCGGCACGCCGACGCGCTCGGCGCCGAGTCGCTCCAGGAGGAGCAGCGTGCGGTCGTAGGACGGCTGCTCCACGATCACCCGGTCCCCGGGCGCGATCAGGTGCTGGAACAGCATCGAGCCGGCCTCGAGCGAGCCGTTGGTGATCATCACCTGGGCCGGATCGACGATGCCGTGTCGCTCGGCGACCCACTCGCACAGCCCCGGGTGCCCGATCCCGGTGCCGTAGGAGAGGGCTCGCTTCCAGTCGTCGGCAAGCGCGCGCTGCGCGGCTCCCCGCACCGCCTCGACGGGCAGGATGTCGGCGCTCGGAGCGCCGCGGGCGAAGCTGATCAGCTCGGCGGCCATCGGGCGAGTATAGGAGCGACCCTGACCGTCCTAGATACTGACCTGGCATCTCCGCCCAGAACCTGGAACCCGTTCGGCGGTTCCACGCTGTGGTGGACGCTGGCGACATCGAAACGGCTCGAGCGGAAGCCCTGAGGTCCGCCGGTCTGGACTAGGCGATAGCCCGCATCGCCTCGACCGCGAGCTGGGCGCTCTCCGTCGGCGAGCGCCCGACGCGAACACCGCGGGCCTCCAGCGCCTCCTTCTTGGCCTCGGCGGTGCCCGAAGAGCCGGAGATGATCGCCCCCGCGTGGCCCATCTGCTTGCCGGGCGGGGCGGTGAACCCGGCGATGTAGGCGACGACCGGCTTCGAGACCTGCTCGGCGATGAAGTCGGCGGCTCGCTCCTCGGCATCGCCGCCGATCTCGCCGACCATCACGATCAGCTCGGTCTCGTCGTCCTCCTCGAACAGTGCAAGGACGTCGATGAAGTCCGAGCCGACGATCGGGTCACCACCGATGCCGACGATCGACGAGTTGCCCGTGCCCGCCTGCTTCAGCTCGTTGCCGATCTGGTAGGTCAGCGTCCCGGACTTTGAGACGACTCCGATCGCACCGGGGTCGAAGAAATGCGCCGGGATGATCCCGACGTTCGACTTGCCGGGCGAGAGCACGCCCGGACAGTTGGGGCCGATCAGGCGCACGCCGGCGTCCCTGGCCTTCCAGTAGACGCCGAGCATGACGTATACGGGGATGCCCTCGGTGATCGCGATCACCGTGTGCACGCCGGCGTCGATCGCCTCGGTGATCGCCGCAGCGGCGAACCGCGCCGGCACGAAGATCATCGAGGTATTGGCGTCGCGCTCGGCGATCGCCTCGGCGACCTTGTCGTACACGGGAATGCCCTCCACGTCCTGGCCGCCCTTCCCCGGGGTGACGCCGGCGACCACGTCGGTGCCGTAGGACCGGTTTCGAAGCCCGTGGAAGGTCCCCTCCCGGCCGGTGAGGCCGCTGATCACGAGCTTCGTCTCCTCGTTTACGACGATCGCCATCAGCCGCTCGCGATCTCGACCACCCGCTCGGCGGCGCCGAGCATCGTCTTCTCCAAATGAAGGTCCGGAAGCTCCGCCTCCGCGAGCAGCCTCAACCCCTCCTCGGAGTTGGTGCCGTCGAGCCGCACCACCAGTGGCACGTCGAGGTCGATCCTCTCCGAAGCCTCGATGATCCCCTTGGCGATCTCGTCGCAGCGGGTTATGCCGCCGAAGATGTTGAACAGGATCGCGTTCACGTTCTCGTCCGAGGTGATCACTTCGAGCGCGGCGACGATCGCGTCCGCCTTCGAGCCGCCGCCGGCGTCGAGGAAGTTTGCGGGCTTGCCGCCCGCCTGGGCGACGACGTCAAGCGTAGACATGCAAAGACCGGCCCCATTGCCGAGGATGCCGATGTTGCCGCCGAGCTTTACGTACGTAAGGCCCTTCTCCTTCGCCATCTGCTCCTGGGGATCCTCGGCGGAGCGGTCGCGTAGCTCGGACAGCTCCTCGTGTCTGTAGAGGGCGCTGTTGTCGATCGTCATCTTCGAATCGAGCGCGACCACCTTGCGGTCGGAGGTGACGATCAGGGGATTGATCTCGATCAGGGTCGCGTCCTCCGCCAGCGCGACATCGTGCAGCTTGACCAAGAGCTCCGCCACCTGGTCGCTTGCGTCCTCGTCGATCCGAGCATCGATCGAGATCTGTCGGGCAGCCTCGGCAGTGAACTCCTCGGCGGGCTCGATGTGGCGCTTGATCAGGCCGGACGGATCCGTCTCGGCCATCTCCTCGACGTCCATGCCTCCCATGCGCGAGAGCATCACGAGCAGCTTCTTCTCAGAGCGGTCGAGGATGATCGAGGTGTAGTACTCCGCGTCGATCCGCGAGGCGCGCTCGACCCAGACCTCGTGGACAGTGAACCCGCGGATCTCCATGCCGAGGATCGCCTCGGCGTGACTCCGCGCCTCATCGAAGTCATTGGCAATCTTGATCCCGCCGGCCTTGCCGCGTTTGCCGATCCGCACCTGCGCCTTGATCACGCACGGGTAGCCAACCTCCTCCGCCGCCTCCACGGCGGCGGGAACGGTGTCGGCGTAGCGGCCGTCGGGAACCGGCACGCCGTGCTTGGCGAAGAGCTGCTTGCCCTGGTACTCGAGCAGGTCCAAGTCGCGGGAGCCTATCCAACGCACGCCGACCGCGCCGCCGATCCGGGACGACCCGCGCAACCGAACGACAAGTCCGCCGCAGGCCGTAAATGTGCCGCTTGGCATAATCCCGCGCCGCGATGGCGCTACCCAAGCTGAAGGACATCCAGTGGGTGACCACGGATTGCTACGGAACCCTGATCGACTGGGAGAAGGGAATCACGGATGCGTTCACCACGGAGGCTAAGAGGGATGGCTTCAGCTTCGACGAGGGCCCGTTCATCGAGCGCTTCTTCGAGGTCCAGGCCGAGATAATCCGCGGCTCGTACGAGCTCTACGCTGAGGTGCTCCGGCGCGCGACCGTGCGGACCGCGCATGAGATCGGCTGGGAGATCGAGCCGTAGCGCGCCCAGTTCCTGCCGGACAGCGTGGCCAGCTGGCTGCCTTTCCGCGAGGCGAACGCGGCCATGGACCGGTTGGCCAAGCGCTACGACGTTGGGATCGTCTCGAACGTCGACGACAAGCTGCTCGGCATCTCGCGCCGTCATCTGCGAACCGACCTCGACCTGGTGGTCACGGCGCAGCAGGTGCGCAGCTACAAGCCCGATCCTGCCCACTTCAGGGAGTGCGCTCGCCGAATCGGCGGCAAGAAGGGCTGGCTGCACATCGCCTCCGGCTATGAGACCGACATCGCGCCGGTGCTGAAGATGAACGTGCCCGTGATCTGGGTCAACCGCAAGGGCGAGAAGCTCGAAGGGCGCAAGCCGCCAACCGCGACGGTCAAGAACTTCCGCGAGGCGGCGAAGAGACTTGGCGCCGGCTGAGCCCCCGGCGTCCGTGCACGATGCCGCTGACGACGCGATGGTGGCGCGAGCGCACAAGCGCTTCGCCGCCGAGCGGCGCGGCATACGGCGAAGCGTCCGGCGGCATCGGCGCGGAACGCTCCCCAACCTGGTCGTGATCGGAGGGCTGAAGTGCGGGACGACCAGCCTCCACCACTACCTCAACCTGCACCCGGAGGTCGAGATGTCACGGCCGAAGGAGCTCAATTTCTTCGTCGCCGAGCTCAACTGGCCGCTGGGGATCGAGTGGTACGCGAGTCACTTCGGCGGCCGAACGCCGGTTCGGGGCGAGAGCTCTCCCCACTACACCAGCCGACCCCGCTTCGAGGGCGTCGCCGCGCGCATGCGCTCGGTGCTCGCGCACGCCCGCCTGGTCTACATGGTGCGCAACCCGATCGACCGCATGCTCTCCCACTACCTCCACAACGTTGGCGGCGGCTACGAGAACCGCTCGCTGGCCGACGCCTTCGCCGACCCCGGGAGCGCCTACGTGAGCCGCAGCCTCTACTCCTTCCAGCTCCAGCCCTATCTCGAGGAATTCGGCCGCGAGCGCATCGAGATCGTGACCCGCGAGGAGCTGAAGGGCGAGCGCCAGGGCACGATGCGCCGCCTGTTCGCCTTCCTGGGCGTCGATCCAGGCTTCACCTCGAAGCAGTTCGAGCGCGAGTGGGAGACCGGAACCGCGAAGGGGGGCGGGCGCTTTCGGATCATGGACCGCGCCGTGCGGCTCCCGGGCCTGCGGGCTCTGGACAGCAGCCCCGACGCCGGCGCCGTGCCCAAACCGGATATCCCGCCGCAGCTCCGCGAGCGGCTCGCGAGCCTGTTCCGCGACGACGTCGCGCGCCTCGAGCGCATCGCCGGCCGCGGCTTCGGCTGGCTGGACTAGCGCCTGCCGGCTGACCGGCGCACCTAAGCTGTTGGCATGCGCGTGTCCGTAGCGGCAGACGAGCTCGTGGGGGTCGCCGAGGCAATCGTCGAGGAACTGCGGAGCCGCGGCCACGACCCGGTCTCGCACGGCGCCCTTAACGACACCGAGCGCGACGATTGGGCCTGGGCCAGCGAGGCCGCGGCCCGAGACGTGGCGGAGGGCCGGACCGAGCAGGCGATCGTCTGTTGCTGGACCGGCACCGGCGCGTCGATCGCCGCCAACAAGGTGCCGGGGGCGCGCGCCGCTCTGTGCGCCGACGCGCAGACGGCCGCCGGTGCCCGCAAGTGGAACAACGCCAACGTGCTCGCGCTCAGCCTGCGCGCTACTTCCGTGGCCGAGCTCGGGGAGATCCTCGACGCCTGGTTCGAAGCCGAGCCCAGTCCCGATGCTGACGATCAGGCCAATGTGGCTCACCTCTCCGAGATCGAATCCGCCGAGTAGCTGCGTATAGCCTCCCGCCGTGCGCCGCCTGCTTCCCGATCCGGGCCCGACCAGCGTCGGCGAGCAGCTCGACGGGCTCGAGCTGCTCGCCCGAGCGCATGATCACCGTCCCTACGTGATCACCAACTTCGCGATCACGCTCGACGGCAGGACGACACTTCACGGCCGCTCCGGCGCGATCGGCAGCGACGCCGACACCGAGATGCTGGTTGGCCTCCGCACCAAGGTCGATGCCGTGATGATCGGCGCGGGTACCCTGCGAGCCGAGCGCTACGGCCGCGTCGTAGGAGATCCGTCCCAGCGCGCTCGGCGCGAGCGGGATGGGCTTCCGCATGACCCGCTCGCCGTGATCGTCAGCGGTCGACTCGACATTCCGTGGGACGCGCCGCTGTTCACCGAGGGCGGCGGCCGGGTGCTGATTTTCACCGTGTCCGAGGCGGAGGCGCCCGAGACCCGCACGCCGGTACGGGTCGTCCGTCACCGGGGTCGCGTCGATCTTGGCGCCGCACTGACCTACCTGCGGACCGAGCGCGGCGTCCGAGCTCTGCTGTGCGAGGGGGGACCGCGCCTGCACGCCCAGCTGATCGAGTTGGGCCTGGTCGACGAGCTTTTCGTCACCCACGCGCCGAAGCTCGGCGGCGGCGAGGGGCCGACCCTGGCTGTGGGCCTTTCCGAGCTCGAGCGGCCGCTCGAACTCGCCTGGCTCCTCGAGCAGGACGGGGAGCTCTTCGCCCGCTACCGGACCATTAGCTGAGCGTTACGTCCACGCGGTGGCGCTACGCGCGGACTTCGGCGACGCCCGGCTCGGGCTTCCTGGCCTCGCGCTCGGCGCGATGGCGCGGCGACAGCTCGTGAATGTAGGCGGCAACCAAGGCATCAGCGCGGCGCCGGGAGGCCGACCCGCTCGCACCCCGGCCCTCCAGCCTTCTCTGTCCAGTCTCGGTCCTCATACGTCGTTCCTCCTGCATAGTTCGAAGTTCGTCGAACATCTTACCAAAGTACGACAGATGCCGTACAATCGAGTCCATGATCTCCCATCCGGAGCGCAGCGAGATCCACCTGGAGGGCGTCCTGCACGCGCTCAGCGATCCGCTGCGACTGCAGATCGTCCGCGAGCTCGCCGAGGCGGGCGCTGAGCGACGTTGCGGCAGCTTCGAGCACGCGGTGACGAAGTCGACCATGACTCACCACTTCAAGGTGCTTCGCGAGGCCGGCCTCATCCGGCAGCGCCAGGAGGCCACGCTGCGGCTTACGAGCCTCAGGCGCGAGGACCTCGATGCTCGCTTCCCGGGCCTGCTTGAGCGGATCCTCGAGGCGGCAGAAGACGAGGCGGGAGACGCCAT
>VAYK01000102.1 GCA_005884985.1 Actinomycetota bacterium
CAGGTAGTCCTGCGGGGACGCGCCACCCGCGGATCGCGTAATAGCCGGCCAGGATCACGATCGCCAGGAAGGCCATCGCGACGATCTGTCCGGCCCCGACCCGGAACCGGTTGGGATCGAAGGGGAAGGCCGGCCTGGCGATGATCCCGGTGACCGCGAGCAGGTACAGGAACGCTACGGCGGCAAGGAGGGGCAGCGCCCGAGACGCCGACCAGGCGAGCGCCCAATCCACCCGCGCCCGGCGCACGAACGCCTGCCGGAGGGAGTCCAGGGAGGCGAGCGCGGCTGGAAGCAGCAGCGTCAGGGCCAGCAGGGCGAGCGCCCAACCAGGGACGAGGTCTCCCGCCAGGTTCAGGTAGGCGGCGGGACCGTGCTCAGGGGGCGCGGTTGTGCCGTCGAGGGTGGCCACCAGGATCAACGCCGTCCGCCCCAGGCCCCCCAAGGTCGCGGCCGAGAGGTCATCGGGCTGGTCGTCCGCCACGGGCAGCGGCCGCTCGCCGGCCGAGGAGAGACCGACGGCGTCGATGCCGTGCGCGATCAGCACGGCCTGCTCGCCGAGCCCGCTGGGTAGCGCCAGGCGCGCCAGTTCCCCGAACATGCCCTCGAGCTGCGGCCTGCGCCCGGTCTGCTCGGTCAGCGTCTGCTGGGCGGTGCGCACCAGCTGGGCAGAGGGACTCTGCGGTCCGTCCGACGCATCGAGCAGCGAGGGCTCGCGTGAGGTGGCCGAACCGGGCTGCCAGAGAACCACCGCACCATCGATCAGGTCGCGCTGCGCGAAGCGCTCGGCGAACTCGCGGGCCCCGGCGGCGCCGGCGCTGCCGCCGTCGGTCGACACGAACACCAGCGTCTTGGTGTGCCTGGCGGTCCGCAGACTGTCGACCAGTTCGAGCAGAGTCGCGGTCGCGGCCGCGCTCGAGGCCGCGCCGGGGCCGCTCGCCGAGTCGCGCGCCGCGAGCACGACGACGCTGCGAGGAGACTCGCCGGGCAGCGTCAGGATCAGGTTGCGAAGCTGGACGTCGTTGCCCTCGAAGCTGCCGGCGAACCGCTGTTGGGCGACCTGGCCTTCGCTGACTCTCATAAAGCGCTTCTCGACCATGTCGGCGATCGCGAGGTCGCCGTCGCTCCCGGGTGGGCGGACGGGCGCGGCGCCGACGATCTGGCGGTCGATCTTGGCGGCAGCGTCCTGGTCGAACTCAGCGGAAGCGACTACCGGAGGGAGCGGGTCCGGTCGCCCCTGCAGCGAGAACAGCAACACGACGACAGCGAGGAGCGCCGGGGCGAAGGCCTCACGATAGATGCGAAAGCTGATCACGGGGCCCAACGCAAACTACCCTGTGACGATGGCCGCGGCCGACGGATCGGCTCGCATCCTGCTCGTTGACGACGAGCACTCGGTGCAGACGCTGCTCACCTACCTGCTCCGCAAGGACGGTCACGAGGTCGTGGCGGCGCACGACGGTCGCGAGGCGCTCGACCGTTTCGCCGAGCAGCGGTTCGATCTCGTCGTCCTCGACATCATGCTGCCGAAGTTGGACGGGATTGAGGTCTGCCGCCGCATACGCAGCCGCAGCCAGGTGCCAATCATCATGCTCACCGCCAAGGACGACGAGATCGACAAGGTGCTCGGCCTCGAGATGGGCGCGGACGACTACATCACCAAGCCGTTCTCGGTCCGTGAGTTCGGCAGCCGTGTCCGAGCCACGCTCCGACGAGCGGAGATGCTGGGCGGGCGCCCGGGGACGGAGGAGCCGATTGTCGCTGGCGAGTTGCGGCTCGATTTCGAACGGCGGATTGTCACCGTGCGGCGCCAGCAGACCCGTCTCACCTACGTCGAGTTCGAGATCCTCGCCGCGCTTGCCCGTTCGCCGGGCCGCGTGCGCACGAGAGAGATGCTGCTGGAGCAGGTCTGGGGCGATTCGGCCTACCGAGATCCCCGCACGATCGACGTCCACATCCGACACCTGCGCGAGAAACTGGAGCGTGACCCGCGCGCCCCCGAGTACTTGTTCACCGTGCGCGGCGTCGGCTATCGCTTCCGCGATTCCGACGAATGAACAGCGTCCGCAATCGGCTTGCGGCGCTCTTCTTCGTGATCACCGCTGCGGCGATCGGGTTCATCTACCTCTACGTGGTGCCGCCGCTGCGCTCGAGCCTGACCTCCGAGAAGCTGCAGCGGCTGGAGGAGGTCGGCACCGACGAGAGCGGCCGGCTCGCCGATGCGATCAGGCGCGGGGCGTCCGAGGACGAGCTCCGCCGCTTGGTGCGCGGCGTCGCCCAGCGGACCGACGCGCGCGTGACGCTGCTGGGCGTGCGCACGGGGTCCGCCGGCCCGCAGCCGGAGTTCGTCGGCGACTCGCAGTTCGAGCGCACCGCGATCCTGCACGCCTACCCCGCCGCGGCCGCCGCGGCGACCAGCGGCCGCGTAGGTTCCGCCGTCGAGGAGGTCGCCGGCAGGCGCACCGGCGAGGCGGCGGTCCCGCTGTTCGTCCACGGAAGGCCGCGATGGGTCGCCGTGCTGTCGACGCCGCTGGGCGAGGTGGATGACAACGTCGCGCTGATCAGGCGCCAGATCCTGATCGCCGGCGTGATCGCGCTGGTCGCGGCGCTGGCGGCGAGCTGGCTGGCGGCCCGAGCACACGCGAAGCGGCTCCGCCGGCTGGGGGCGGCCGCGGAGAAGGTCGCCGACGGGGACTTCTCGACCCCGATCCCGGACGAGGGCACCGACGAAGTCGGTCGGCTCGCCAGCACCTTCAACGAGATGCAGCTGCGGTGCGCGCGACTCGACAACGCACGCAACGAGTTCATCGCCAACGCCTCGCACGAGCTGCGCACGCCGATCTTCTCGCTCGGAGGGTTCGTCGAGCTGCTCGACGAGGATGAGGAGCCCGATCCCGCCTCGCGGGCCGAGTTCGTGCGGACGATGCGCGAGCAGGTGGCCCGGCTCACGAAGCTCGCCGCCGACCTCCTGGACCTCTCGAAGCTCGACGCCGACGCACTCCAGGTCAATGCCGAGCGCGTCGATTTGGGCGACCTCGCGCGACAGATCGCGGAGGAGTTCGGGCCCGCGAGTGGCCGTCACCGGTCCTCGATCGAGGTCAACGGCGACCCCGTGGCGGTGGCCCTGGCCGACGCCGATCGGGTGGCGCAGATCATGCGTATCCTGGTCGACAATGCGCTCAAGCACACGCCGCAAGGAACCTCGATCGCGATCGAAGCTCGGCGCCGGGACGGGGCCGTGAACCTCGTGGTCTCCGATGACGGCCCCGGCATCGACCCGTATGCGCGCGCCCGAATATTCGACCGCTTCTACACGGGCGACCGCGTGAGCGGCTCCGGGCTCGGCCTGGCGATCGCTCGCGACCTGGCCCTTCTGATGGACGGCGAGCTGCGGCTCGCATCGCACCGCGGGCGCACGGAATTCACCCTTCGCCTGCCCACCGTGGCGGCCGAGGAAGCCCGCAGGTGAGCGGCCGGCGCCCGACCGCCGCCGCCGTGCTCGCCGCCGCGGCGCTCTCCCTCGGGGCTTGCGGCGGCGGCTCGGACTCGGGCACGACAGTGGCGTCGCCGGGCTCCCAGAAGACGGTCGTCGTCCAGTCTCACAACGGCGCCTTCGACCCCGAGGCCATCTATCAAGCGGCGGCACCGGAGGTGGTCACGATCCGCTCGATCCTCCCGGGCGGGGGGCCAACCTTGCTTGGCGGCGGCGGCGGGGGATCGCAGGCGGAGGGGTCGGGCTTCGTGATCTCGAGCGACGGGGAGATCGCCACGGCCGCCCACGTGGTGACCGATGCTCAAAGCGGCGGCGGGGCGCCGATCCACGCGGCGAAGGAGGTCTACGCCCAGTTCGCCGACCGCAACCAGGTCGCCGCGAAGATCGTCGGCTATGACCCGCAGGCTGACGTCGCACTGCTCAAGGTGGACCCGAATGGCCTCGATCTGCACCCGCTCCAGCTGGGAAACAGCGACACGGTCAGGACCGGCGAATCGGTTGCGGCGATCGGCAGCCCGTTCTTGCAGGAGCAATCGCTGTCGGTCGGGATCGTCTCGGCGACGGATCGCTCGATCCCGTCGCTGACCGACTTCCAGATCGAGGGCGGGATCCAGACGGACGCCTCGATCAACCCCGGTAACTCGGGCGGCCCGTTGCTCGACGCCGACGGCCGCGTGATCGGCGTCAACGAGCAGATCAACACGACCTCGGGAGGCAACGAGGGGGTCGCCTTCGCGGTGCCGATCGGCCTGGTCAAGCGCTCGCTCGACCAGCTCCGTGCCAACGGGAGCGTCAAGTACGCCTACATCGGCGTTACCACCCAGACGCTGTATCCACAGCTCGCCGGTCGGCTCGGGCTGCCGGTCGACACCGGCGCGCTGGTGACCAAGGTCATCAAGGGGGCGCCCGCCGACTCGGCGGGCATCCAGGCGGGGACCCAGCAGGTCGAGTTCCAGGGCCTCAGGGCCACGGCGGGAGGAGACGTCATCGTCGCCGTGGACGGTCACAAGATCGTCGGCGAAACCGACCTCCCTGAGCTGATCGCGCAGCACGACCCTGGCGACACGGTGACGCTCGAGATCATCCGCGACGGGAAGACCCAGAACGTGGACGTGAAGCTGGGCGAGCGGCCGCAGACCGGTCATTAGTGGTGCCTCTCGTGAGGCACCACTAGCTTCGCGTTGCAGGGTGGGATGACGATCTCGGGATCGCCGCGCGGGCTGGTGCTGGAGCTGGCGGCCGCCCTGCGCAACGAGGTCCTCCCCGCGCTTGGCGACCACGCAGGCCGCGTCCACACCGGCGCGGGGAAGGGGGGCGACATCACCTTCGCGATCGACGAGCGAGCCGAGGCTTTCCTGGAGCGCTTCCTTGCCGAGCGGGCGCCCGACGTCGCCTTCTACTCCGAGGACCGGGGGCTGGTATCGCCGGGCGGCCACGCGACCTGGGTCCTGGTCGTCGACCCGATCGGCGGCACGCGGCCTGCGATGGCGGGGCTCGAGGCGGCCTGCGTGTCGGTGGCCGCGGCGCGCCTGGACTCCGACCGCGAGGCGCGGATGGGCGACGTGGAGACAGGCTGCGTGGTCGAGATCAAGTCGGGCCGCGCGTTCGTGGCGGAGCGCGGCCGCGGCCTCGATCCGGCGCCGTCGCTGTCCGCGAATCGCGACCTCTCGCGGATGTTCTGGGCCTACGGCCTGCGGGGACGCCCGGTGCGGGCGATCGCCGAGGTGCTCGGCGAGCTGATCGACGCGTCCTCGGTGGGTGGGGGGACGTTTGATCTCGGCTCGGCGACGTACGACATGACGCGGATCGTCACGGGCCAGCTAGACGCATACATCGAGCCGGGCCCGAGGATCGTGGCGGAGGTGCCCGGAATGCGCGAGGAGTTCGACCTACGACCTGGCCGCATCGGCGCTGATCGTCGAGGAGGCCGGTGCCGTCGTCACGGACGCCTATGGCAGGGCGCTGGCGGAGCGGTCCCTGCTCGGCTCTGGCGCCGAGTTTCAGCTCTCGTGCGTGGCGGCGGCGAGCCCGGAGCTGCACGAAGCGATCGTCCGCGAGCTCGACCTCGGCATCGAGCGGCTACGTCGTCTGGGCTAGTCGCCGGTATGTTCCGGTCAGCATGCTGCAGGACGTTGCTCTTGGCGAGCGCTCGCTGGCCGACTACACGCACCTCGTCGGGCGCGGCCTGATCGAGGAGATCCGCCAGCTCGCGGAGCCGCTGGCCGGCAAGAGGGTGCTGCACGTCAGTGCGACCGGATTCGGGGGCGGCGTCTCGGAGATCCTTTACACGATGGTCCCGTTGATGCGCGATGTGGGTCTCGACGCGCACTGGCGGGTGATCCTGGGACGAGAGGAGTTCTTCAACGTCACCAAGCTGATGCACAACTCGCTGCAGGGCGATCCGCAGGCGATCACCGACCAGCAGTGGGAGGTGTTCGAGGCCTACCACGCGATGAACGCGCAGAGCCTCGACGATGACTGGGACGCGATCGTCGTCCACGACCCCCAGCCGGCGGCCATGCGCGCCATTGCCGCCGATCGGTCACGGATCTGGATTTGGCGCTGCCACATCGACCTCTCGACGCCGAACAAGGAGACGCTGGCGCGCCTGTTGCCGTTGCTGCGCGAGTACGACGAAACGATCTGGCACCTCGAGCAGTACGTCCCCGCGGGCATGGACGGCGACGCGCGCATAATCCCGCCGGCGATCGACCCTCTGTCGCCGAAGAACATGGCGCTCTCCCCGGAAGACGCGGCCTTCGTCTGCAAGCAATTCGGGATCGACGTCGAGCGGCCGCTGATCTGTCAGGTCTCGCGCTTCGACCCCTGGAAGGACCCGATGGGCGTCATCGACGCCTTCCGGCTCGTGCGGGCGGAGCTGCCGGAGGTGCAGCTGGCGCTGGTCGGCTCGATGGCCACCGACGATCCCGAGGGCTGGGAGTTCTTCCACGAGACGTTCAGCTACGCGGACGGCGATCCCGACATCAAGATCCTCAACAACCTCAACAACGTCGGCGCGATCGAGGTCAACGCCTTCCAGTCGCAGGCGGTTGCCGGCAACGTCGGTGGGATCCCGCTGCAGATCATCGACGGGGAGACGGGCTACTTGATCTCCTCGCCCGACGAGGCGGCCGACCGCGCCCTGCGCGTGCTCCGCGACCCGGCGCTCGCCAAGCGCTTGGGGCGCGCCGGCAAGGAGCGCGCCCGCGAGCTCTTCCTGACGCCGCGTCTGTTGCGCGACTGGCTGCGGCTGTTCGGGGAGATCGAGCTGTGAGTACCGAGCGGCGGCTGGTAATCGTCTCGAACCGCGGCCCGGCGGACTTCGAGCGCGATCAGGGCGGTGAGCGCAGGGTGCGGCGCGGCGGCGGGGGCCTGGTCACGGCCCTGAGCGGACTGGTCGCCCACCGCGGGGCACTGTGGATCGCCTCGGCGATGACGGACGAGGACGTCGCCGTCAGCCGCGACGCGGGTGGGGGCCCGGTGGCGGTCGAGCTCGACGGGGTCGACTACGAGGTGCTGCTGGTCGAGAGCGAGCCGGCGGCCTACGACCGCTTCTACAACTTGATCGCCAACCCGATCCTCTGGTTCATCCAGCATTACCTCTGGGACCTGTCCAATGCCCCGGACATCCGCCAGGAGGAGGCCGAGGCGTGGGACCAGGGCTACAAGGTCGTGAACGCCGACATCGCAAGGGCCGTGGTGGGGGCGATCGAGGGCGACACCGAGCCCCTGGTGATGCTCCACGACTACCACCTCTACACCTGCCCGGCGCTAATCCGGCAGGCGCGGCCGGACGTGCTGCTGCACCACTTCGTGCACATCCCGTGGTCGCAACCCGACAGCTGGCGGATCCTCCCCGGCCGCATGCGCGAGGAGCTCTACAGGGGACTGCTCGCCAACGACATCATCGGCTTCCACACCACCGGCTACTGCCGCAACTTCCTCCATTGCTGCAGGGAGCTGTTGGAGCTGGAAGTCGACTACGAGCGCGGCGCGATCCTGCACTCCGGGCGGGAGACCTGGGTGCGTGCCTATCCGCTCGGAATCGACGCCAGGCGGCTCGAGCGCGCCGCCGCCTCTTTGGAGGTGGCGGAGTACGAGCAGCAGCTCCTGCGCCGGCGCCGCGACCACCTGATCATCCGCGTCGACCGCGCCGACCTGTCGAAGAACGTGCTGCGGGGCTTCACCGCCTTCGACACCTTCCTGCAGCAGCATCCGGAGTTCCGCGAGCGGGTTACGTTCATCGCCCACCTGCAGCCGTCGCGGACCGACGTGCCCGAGTACGCCGAGTACCTGGATCGCATTGAGGCGCTGGTCGCGGTGGTCAACCACCGTCACGGCACCACCGATTGGATGCCGATCGACCTGCGGATCTACGAGAACTTCCCGGAGGCCGTGGCCCGCTACAAGCACTTCGATCTGCTGGTCGTGAACTCGCTGTTCGACGGCATGAACCTGGTCGCCAAGGAGGCGCCGGCCGTGAATACGCGCGACGGGGTGGTGATGCTGTCGGAGAACACCGGAGCCCACGAGGAGCTCGGCGATTGCACCCTGACCGTCAACCCGTTCGACATCCAGGAGCAGGCCGACACGATCCACCGGGCATTGATCATGGATCCGGAGGAGCGGGCCTTGCGAGCGGGGCGCCTGCGCGAGATCGTCCGCGAGCGCGACCCGGGTGTGTGGATCGAGGAACAGCTTGCCGACATCCGGGCCAAGAGACAGGGCGCGCCGGTCGGCTGATCCGCGCGACTACGTTCTTAGCGCCTCTCACCTCAGCGATGCGCCCTTTAGCCGATCACGGTTACGCGCTCCACGTGGGACCTGCCGGCCTCATAGGGATAGCCGCGCTGCTTGGGCACGACCGCCCGGAAGCCGTACGTCCGGCGGCCGGTGGTCGCGTGGAAGCGGTACCGGGCGCGATAGGTGCCCTGCTTCCCCGTGCGGCCGTGGCGCAACTCGAGCCAGCGCCCGCCGACGCGGACCTGGATCCGCACGCGGCGCCACGCCTGCGCGGGACCCGGCAGTCGCGTCCGGAAGCGGACGCGGTCGCCGTTGTGGACCGGGTGGCCGGGCGAAAGGCGAAGGTGCGGGCGGGCCGGAATGTCAAGGTGGAGGTATCGCTCCAGCGCGCCCGCCGTGCTCGGCCAGTAGGCGACCCGGACCTCGCGGCTGGGCCCGCTCGGGATCCTGGCCCGGAAGCGCCCCTCGGCATCGGTGAGCGGTGCCACGCCAGAGAGCCGCCGCCCGCCGCCGTCGAGAACGCGACCGGCGACGATCGCCCGGTTCCCGTCCCGGCGCAGCCGCGCGCCCAGCGTGGCGCCGGCCGCGACCTCGGAGACCGGGCAGAGGTTGTCGATCCTGACCCTACGGTGGGTGCAGGTTCGGTTCGCGGCGGTGGTGGTGGCGTAGTCGGCGGCGCAGACGCGCACCACGTTCGGCCCTTGGCGGAAGGGCAATGACGCGGTCGCGGCGGCGAAGCTGGCGCTGGCTCTGCCCGGGCAAGGGCGAAGCCGGATGGCGATCTGGTTGGTGACGTGGCAGGAAATCGTCTGCGCCGTAACTGGCTGGCCGTCCACCTGGACGAGCAGGAACCGAACGCCGCCACCGATGTCGGTGGCCCACGGGGCGACGCTCTGGACGCCCCGTCTGCTTCCGGCGGCGAACAGCGAGCCGTGGAGCGCCAGCGTCGGGCGCACGTGATCGTCGAGGACCAGGGCGACCCGCTTGACGCGAATCCGGCCCCCGCGCCTGCGGCAGCCCGACGGCCGGCGACAGCGCAGTCGGGCCGCGAACGCCTCGGTCGGCACGCCGGACCATCTGAACCGCTTCAGGTGGCCCGCGGGCGTCGCAAACGGCGCCAAGCTCCCCGCTGGACCGCCCAGAAGCTCAGGGACGTTGCCGCCCCTCGCTCGGCCGCGGCGCTGACGCTGAGCCTCGAGATCGCGGTCCCGCCCGGTGACCGCACCAGCCAAGCCGCCCAGGCTCCGGCCCTGCTGCTTCGGGCGTCGTGGCTGATGGCGAGCCCGTCGCCACCGACGTCGCAGGAAGCGCGGGACAGGTAATGCCGCGAGTTGCGCTCGAAGATCGCGTCGGCGTGCCGCGCGCCGAGGTCCGGGTTGCAGAGCGCGGCGTGGTAGATGCCGGCGCTCACGGGCGACGCCGCGGCGAGCGCCAGGGAGGCGACGATCGCAACCGCGATCAACGCGCGGGCTCGGGTCGAGGTGGGTTTGAACATCGGGACTCGTTTCCTTCCGGTTGGATCGCTCAGTGCTCGAACGCGAATTCGGACGGGCCGGTCGCGGGTGGCGTGGTGTGTTGTTGCGGCGGCGGCCCGGGGGCCGGCGGGGTCGCGGGGGGCGATGGGGAGGGTGCCGGCGGCGGTGAGGCGTAGACGGTCTGGGTCGGAGCACGTGATCGCGGCGCCGGAGGGGGCGGCGGCTGTCCTCGGAGGTGCTCTCGGTGGTGTCGCCGCGGGGCCCGCGTTCGGCCGTCGGGATGGCGGGCGTGCTGGGTTCGGACGCGGTCGCGACGCCCTTCGTGCCGCGGCTTGCGGCGTGGCCGCAACTCGGAGGCGACGCGGGTCGGCGCCGAGAACGCCGGGGCCAACGCCGGCGATGGCGCCCGCGGCCAGCCTGGCGACGTTCCGCCAGCGGATCCGAGATCGGCTGTCCATCGCGCTCTACAACCCCGGGGGTTGCGACTGTGCCCCTACATCGGCAAGATGCTCGCCTTCGGCTGCGCTCGGACCGGCCAGAATGCTCCGCTATAGTCGCTCGCCGTTTGAGTCCCTTACGCGAATACGAGCTCGTCCTGATGCTCGATCCGGAGATCCCGGAGGAGCGTCGGGAGCAGATTACGTCGGAGGCGCGGACGCGGATCGAGTCCGGCGGCTCCCTCAAGCATGATTCGGGCTGGGGGATGCGCAAACTCGCCTACGAGATCCAGCAGCGCACCGAGGCCGACTATCGCTTCTTCCGCTTCGAGACGGAGGGGGCGTTGCTGGACGACCTGAACCACAACTTGCGGATTGCCGACGGTGTACTGCGCTTCCGGATCTTCAAGGTCGACCCGCGGTCGCCGACGATCGTTCCGCCGCCACAGGCCGCCCCCTCGGCGACGCCGGCTCGGGGCGGGCGCCGCCCGCAGGCGGCCCAGGGGCGCCAGCCTGCCGCGGCCGAGGGCGCGGAACCGCCCGAAGACGAGCAGGCGGCGCCGGCACCCGAGGCCGAGGCGGAGGAAGCGCCCACCGCGCCGGCGCAGTCAGAGGGGGGCGAGGCGGCGGTGGAGCCAGAGGGCGGCGAGGCGGCGGTGGAGCCAGAGGGCGGCGAGGCGGCGGTGGAGCAGCCGGCGGAGGAGGCATCCGAGCCGACCCCAAAGCAGGGCTCCGAGCCCAAAGCGGCTGAGTAAAGGCGCTTGTTGCGCCGTTTCCTCCCTGCCAGGGGGCGAGAACGCGCCGATCCCGTCCTTAGACTTGGGAACGGATCAATCGAGTTGAGAAAGGTGCTGATTTCAAGTGGCAGCGACGAACGTAAATGTGGTCGTGATCA
>VAYK01000104.1:0-3085 GCA_005884985.1 Actinomycetota bacterium
ATGAACAGGACGGCGAACCCCGATCCGGCCTCGGCGATCTGGAGGAACTTGGCGACGCCACCGGCCGGCCCGACCGTTGTCGAGGCGGTGAAGAACGAGCCCGCGCTGAAGTAGAGGTCGTTGGCGAAGTTTGCGGGGTCCGCCCCACCCAGATGAGAACGCTCCGCCCAGTGGAGGCCGGCGAAGCCGACGATCACCCCCGCGCTCAAGAAGCCGAGCACGAACAGCAGGCCGAGCGGCCCAAACACGCCAAGCATCGTGTCCGCGCCCACCCGCGGCATCCGCGCGGCCACCGCGCGCCACGGCCGCCAGGCGACGACGAAGAACTGCCGTGCGATTCGCGGATCGCGCTTCACCCTTCTCGGAAGCAGGAACGTGATGAAGAACTCGGTCAGCATGAGCAGGATCAGCGCCACACTCAGGATCGCCACGACCACTCGCATCGGCGGGAGCCTGGCAGATGTCACGGACCTAGACTGACCGTGAGGCGCGTGATGGGTCCCGAACACCGATGTGCTCAGGGTCCCGCAGGAGCTCGAGCACTGACCTTGGCGTCGGCTCCTCGGCATACTGCCGGCCGTGGGTCAGACGCCCCAGTTGCTTGAGGACCTGCTTCTCGCGCCGGCCCCTTCCGGCTACGAGGGGCCGGCCAGCGACGTCTGGCGGCGAGCGGCTTCGTTCGCCACGCTGAGCACGGACGCCCTCGGCTCCTCGGTCGCTCGGATCGGCGTCGAGGGAGCCGCTCCGCTGCTGGCCGTGGTTGGGCACATCGACGAGATCGGGCTCGTGATCACGCACGTGGACGAGAAGGGCTTTCTGTACTTCGCCCCGATCGGCGGCTGGGACGCTCAGATCCTGATCGGCCAGCGGGTCCAGGTGCAGAGCAAGGCGGGCGCGGTCCTCGGCGTCGTCGGGCGAAAGCCCATCCACCTGCTGAAGGAGGAGCAGCGGAAAAAGGTCGTCGAGCTTCGCGACATGCACATCGACATCGGCGCCGCCGACGAGGAGGACGCACTGGAAAGGGTGCGCGTCGGCGACCCGGTCGTGATCGCCGCCGATCCGGTGCTGCTTGCCGGGGGGAGGTTGATCTCCCGATCGCTCGATAATCGCATCGGCGCCTACGTTGCTCTCGAGGCGCTGCGCCGAGTTCACGAGCGCGGCGGCTTCGAGGGACGGATGGCGGCCGTGGCGGCGGTGCAGGAGGAGATCGGGTCCAAGGGCGCGGCGACGACGGCGTTCTCGCTCGAGCCCGACCTGGCCCTCGCCGTCGATGTCGCCCACGCGACCGACGCGCCGGGGGTCGAGGAGAAGGAGCTCGGCCGCCACCCGCTTGGCTCCGGGCCGGTGATCGGCCGAGGCTCGACGCTCTCGCCGCGAATCTTCGAGCTGCTCTTTGAGACCGCGGAGCGGCTGGACGCCCCCCACAGCGTCGAGGCATCGGGCCGTGCGACGTGGACGGACGCGGACGCGATCCAGATCTCGCGCGCCGGAATTCCGGCCGGGCTGATCTCGATCCCCCTGCGCTACATGCACTCACCGGTGGAGATGGTCGACCTGGCCGACGTCGAGGCAACGATCGAGCTGGTCGCCGCCTTCGCGGCGGCGCTGGAGCCGGGGCTCGACCTCAGCCGCTAGTGGTCGCGGACGGGACCGCTAGGCAACCACGCGCAGGTCCTTCGGGAAGCTGGTGAAGTTGCGGCAGCCGTCGTCGGTGACTGTCACCAGGTCCTCGATCCGCACCCCGAAGCGGCCGGGGAGGTAGATGCCGGGCTCGACCGTGACCACGTCGCCCACCTCGAGCGCCTGATCCGACTTCTGCGACAGGCGCGGAGCCTCGTGGACCTCGAGCCCCACCCCGTGGCCGAGTCCATGGCCGAAGTGTTCGCCGTGGCCGGCGGCCACGATCGGGTCGCGCGCGACGGAGTCGGCGTCGCGCGCAGCCACGCCCGCGCGGATCGCCTCCAGCGCGATCACCTGAGCAGAGCGCACAAGCTCATAGACCTCCAGCGGATCGCCGTGGATCTCGCCGGCGGCAACCGTGCGCGTACAGTCGGAGCAGTAGCCGTCGACGATCGCGCCCATGTCGATCAGCAGCAGCTCGCCGGGGCGCACCTCGCGCTCGGAGGAGCCGTGGTGCGGCACCGCGCTGTTCTCTCCGGCGGCGACGATCGCCGGGAACGAGGGGTCGTCGGCGCCAAGCTCGCGCATCCGCTGGTGGGCGTCGAGCATGATCTCGCGCTCCGTTCTTCCCACCACGCCCCGCTCGAAGAGCCACTCGTACACCTGGTCGGCGAGGCGGGCGGCCTCGGCAATCGCCCGTAGCTCGTCGTCGTCCTTGTGGCGGCGGAGGCGCTCGACAAGGCCCCCTGCCGCCACCAGCTCGACTCCCTCGGCGACCAGGTCCTGGAGCTTTCGCAGGTTCTTGACGCTGGTATTGGCGTCGTCGTAGCCGACCCGCCCGCGCAGCCGCCTCGCGGCGCCGGCGAGCAGCTCGCGCTCGACCGTCGCCCGCTCGAACTCGGCGGCCACCTCGCGCTCGGCGCGCTCTCGGTAGCGAAAGTCGGTCAGAAAGAGGCGATCGTCGGCGCCCACGATCGCCAGTCCGCTGGTCCCGCTGAACCCGGTCAGCCAGCGGAGGCTCGAGATCGCGTCGGGAGCGGAATCTCCCAGGCGCACCAGATCGCCGACCAAGAGCTGATCGAGCCCCTCCTGCGCAACCAAGGCCGCGAGTCGCTCGGCGCGGCTTGAACCACTCATCCGAGCGCTTCCTTCAGCATCTCGAGCGCCTCGCGGTAGCCGTCGGGTCCCTTTCCCGACACCGCCCGGATCGTCAGGCCCTCGAGCACCGACCGGCGCCGCCACTCCTCGCGTGAGCGCACGTCGGAGAGGTGGACCTCGACGGCCGGGAGCCCTGCGATCTCGAGCGCATCGCGGATCGCATAGCTGTAGTGGGTCCAGGCGCCGGGATTGAGCAGCGCGGCGTCGGCTACCTCGGGCAGGCGGTGGAGGTGCTCGACGAACTCGCCCTCGTGGTTGGTCTGGAAGAACCTCACCTCGAGTCCGAGCTGGTACGCGAATTGCTTGA
>VAYK01000104.1:3224-4437 GCA_005884985.1 Actinomycetota bacterium
CCGTCGGGGGTGCGCTTCTTGTCGAGCGCGGCCGCCGCCAGCACCGCTTCGACCTCGATCCCGGGGTCGAGCCGGGTAGGGAGGTGGTGGCGGTCCATCAGGTTGCGGACCTCGTCGCGCAGCTCGTCCGCACCCGAGAGGCGAAGCGCTGCCAGCAGGCCTAGCCCCACCGCCTCGCCGTGGCGGTAGCGCCCGTAGCCGCTCGCCGCCTCGATCGCGTGACCGACGGTGTGGCCCAGGTTGAGCGCGGCGCGGCGGCCGCTGTCGCGCTCGTCGGCGGCGACGATCTCGAGCTTCGTGCGCGCGCAGGCGAAGATCACGTCGTCGATCCCGCCCGGATCGATCTCCTCGAGCGCCCGCACCCGCTCCCACAGCCGCCCGCCAGCGATCAGCGCCGTCTTTACGACCTCGGCGAAGCCCGCCGCCAACTCCTCGGCCGGCAGGGTGGCGAGCGTTCCCGTGTCGGCGATCACGGCGCTCGGCAGGTGATACGCGCCGACGTAGTTCTTGGCCTCCGGCAGGTCGACCCCGGTCTTGCCCCCGTATGCGGAGTCGACCTGGGCGACCAGCGTGCTCGGCACCTGCACGATCTCGACCCCGCGCTGGTAGGTAGCCGCGCAGAAGCCGGCCAGGTCGCCGACCACCCCGCCACCCAGCGCCACCAGGTGGTCGGCGCGCGACATCCCGAGCGCGCGCTCGCCCGGATCGACCTCAACCAGCCCCGCCAGGGGCTTGACCGCCCCGGCGTAGAGCCCCGAGACCGTCGTGTCGCTGACGCAGAAGCGCTGGCCCTCGAGTGGCCACCAATCCGCTGCCAGCAGGCCTTCGCCGACGTACACCGGGTACTCCCCCGACTCGCTCGACGCCCACGCCATCCGCGTTCCGCTAGGGAGCTGGCGGAGGCCGAGCAGCGCGGGCAGCGCCCGCCCCACCATCCCCTCGTCCCCGGAAGGGAGGATCGCGTCGGCGAGCTCCGCGTAGATTGGCTCGCGTTCGGTGTGCAGGGCCTCGAAGCGGGCCCGATCCTGGGCCAGGGGCCGATTGCTTCCCTCCACTCGCCGCCAGGCCTCCTCGGTTGACACCTGGAGCCAAACGACGACGTGGCGGCCGAGCGCTCCGCGGACCGGCTCCGAGCACACCGCCCCACCGCCGAGCGAGATCACACCGCCGTCGGCGTCCTCGAGCAGCTGGCTCACCTCGGCGGACTCGAGGC
>VAYK01000106.1 GCA_005884985.1 Actinomycetota bacterium
TCCCACTCGTCCGGGAGCCGATCGCGGAGCAGGCCAACCGGTAGGGGCGCGAGGAAGGCGCGCGTCATCGCTCGAGGGACGACCACGGGCGCCCTGCGCGGCCTCGCTTGAAGGGCGGCGGCGTAGGCGCAGAGCCGGGTCTGCCCCACCCCGAGCCGAACAGGCGGCCCGATCGCCTTCCGCGCCCGCCTCAGGACCCCCTCCAGGCTTCCGCCCCAAAGCCCACGCAGGCCGGCGGCCTCGAAGAAGGCCTCGGCCTCCAGGCGTCGCAGCGACTCCTCCCAGGCTGCGTCCGTGCGCTCGGGATCGGGTGCCACCAGCGACAGGTCGGGGCAGCGGGCGAGTGCCTCGCCGAGGCGCATCCCGGCGTGCACGCCGAACGCCTCGGCGGGCCCGGAGGTCTCCCCGACCACCTGCGGCCCGCCGGGCTCGGGAGCCAGCGCCAGCGGCCTGGTGAGCAGCGCCCGCCGGCGCTCTTCCAGGGTCGCCAGGAGAGCGAAGCGGGGGATGAGCGCGCAGGCCACCGGCATCGAACATATGTTCGTACATGGAGCGGCGGATTTCAAGGGGCGAAGGTCCGGAGCAGCGATACTCCGGGCTGGTGAGACCTCATCCGCTGTGGCTGCTGCTTTGCCTCGGGCTGATCGCCCTGCCGATCGCCGGTTGCGGCGGTGGCGGCGGGGGGACGAGCTCGAATGGCGGCGCCGTCTCGACCGCGAACCAGGGCGCCGCGCCGAAGGTCGCCGGCCACGCCGATCCCGGGGACGTCCGCGTGATCGACGCCTGGGTGACCGCGCTTCGCCGCGGCAACGTGGACGCCGCCGCCCGCTACTTCGCGATCCCCAGCGTGGCCGAGAACGGCGTCCTGGTTCGCATCCGCAGCCTCGACGATGCCCGCCGGTTCAACGCGTCGCTGCCCTGCGGCGCCCGCCTGATTCGCGCCGAGACCGCGGGCGATTTCACGACCGCGACCTTCCGCCTCACCGAGCGCCCAGGGCCGGGCGTCTGCGGGAACGGCACCGGGCAGACCGCGAAGACGTCGTTCGTGATCCGCAACGGCAAGATCGCCGAGTGGCGCCGCGTCGGCCGGCCCGGCGCCCAGGGCGCCCCGAGCCAGTCGGCGTAGGCCGAAAGATCGGCGCAATCTTTAAAAAAACTTGATTTTCCGGCCCTGGCGAGATAGGGATACACCATCACGGGGGCACATACGGCTGAATGGGAGTGGCTGGTGCGCCCGATCATGGTGTGCACACACGAGGAGGAACCTGGATGAGAAGGCTTAGGCTGGTCCTGTTGGCCGTGGGCATCGCCGGCGCTTCGCTCGCGCTGACGTCGTGCGGCGGCGGTGGCGGAGGTACGACGGGGACGCTTACGATCGGCGACCTGGTCCCGCTGACGGGCGATCTGTCCGACTTCGGCCCACCGGGCGAGAAGGCAGCAAACATCGCGGCCGATCAGATCAACAAGGCGGCCAAGTCGACCGGCGCCGACATCAGCGGCGTGAAGCTGATCACCGACGACTCGCAGACCGACCCGGCCGCCTCGGTCTCGGCGGCGCGCAAGATGTCCGACGAGGGCGCGACCTGCATCGCCGGTGAGTGGGCCTCGGCCGACACGATCCCGGTGGCCCGGTCGGTGGCGATTCCGGACGGGATCCTGGAGATCTCGCCCGCGTCGACCAGCGACGAGATCACCGGCCTCGACGACAACGGCCTGATCAACCGGACGGCGCCGCCGGACTCGTTCCAGGGGCCGACGCTCGCCAACGCGATCGAGAAGGACATCGGTGGCGCCAACGGCAAGACGGTCAACATCGGCGCCCGCAACGACTCCTACGGCACCGGGCTCGCCGACAGCTTCTCCACCGCCTGGGAGGCGAAGGGCGGCAAGATCGGCCAGAAGGTGATCTACGACCCGAAGGCCGCCTCGTATGACTCCGAGGCACAGAAGATCGTCTCCGGCAACCCGGATGCGACCGTGATCATCGACTTCCCGGAGACCTTCGTGAAGGTCGGCCCCGCGCTCGCGCGGACCGGGAGCTGGGATCCGACCAAGGCCTTCGGCACCGACGGGCTCGCCTCGAGCAGCCTGCCGAAGGACGTCGGAGCCAGCATCGTCGAGGGCTTCCGGGGCACCGCCCCCGGAGTGCCGAGCAGCGCGCCGGCATCGAAGCAGTTCAACACGCTCTACACGTCGTCGGCGCCGAAGAACGTCGCTCGCCAGACGTTCGACGCGCAGAACTTCGACGCCGTGGTGCTCTGCTACCTCGCGGCCGTGGCCGCCGGCTCGACCGACGGTCAGGACATGGCCGATCACCTGATCGCCGTCACCGCGCCGCCGGGCACGCAGTACACCTGGAAGCAGCTCCCTGAGGCGATCAAGGCGCTGCAGAACGGCGACGACATCAACTACGTCGGCGCATCCGGCCCGGTCGACATGAACAGCGCCGGCGACACCACGGCCGGTGTCTACGAGGAGTACGAGTACAAGAACGGCAAGCTGACGCTGCCGATCGCGGACATTCCGATCGCCAAGCCGAGTGGCGGCTAGCTAAGGACGTCCGCGCCGGCACGCCGGCGTAGACCGTGATGCGGCCGGGGCTTTGAGCCCCGGCCGCCTCCATGCTGGCGGAGCTATTTTTGGTCGATCCGGGCCGTGCCACCCAGGTACAGCTCGACGACCTTGGGGTCCTCGAGCAGCTCGCGCCCCGGCCCCTCGAAGCGGTTGGTGCCCAGGTCGAGGACGTAGCCCCGGCTCGACATCCCCAGGGCGCGGCGGGCGTTCTGCTCCACCATCACGAGCGTCACCCCGGCCCGGTTGATGTCCTCGATCTTCTCGAAGATCGCCTCCACGAACGCCGGCGCGAGGCCGGCGGAGGGCTCGTCGAGCAGCAGGACGTGGGGGTCCGGCATCAGCGCCCGGGCCATGGCCAGCATCTGGCGCTCGCCGCCGCTCATCGTCCCCGCGGTCTGCGAACGTCGTTCGCCGAGCCGCGGGAAGAGCTCGTACATGCGCTCGATCTGGTCGTCGGTGCGTGAGGGGTCGAGCGAGCCGATCTCGAGGTTCTCCTCGACCGTGAGGCTCTGGAAGACGTTGTCGAGCTGCGGCACGTAGCTGAGGCCGCGATGAGTGATGTCGTGGGGGCGGCTGCCGCTGATCTCCTCGCCTCGGAACAGGACCCGCCCGCGGCGCGGTCGCAGGAGGCCAAAGATCGTCTTCACCAGGGTCGACTTGCCGGCCCCATTGGGACCGATCACGGTCACGATCTCACCCTCGTTGACGCGGATCGAGACGCCGTTCAGGATGTCGACCTCCGGGACGTAGCCGGCGACGAGGTCCTCGGTGGCGAGCAGGGCGCCGTTGGTCGGCGCGACGCTCACGCTCGCTCGTCCTCGACGACCGTCCCGGAGCCGAGGTAGGCATCGATCACCGCCTGGTCGGTGCGCACCTCGTGCGGCTCGCCGTCGGCGATCACCCGACCCTCCGCCATCACGATCACCCGGTCGGAGTGGTTCATGACGACCTCCATGTCGTGCTCGATGAACAGGAAGCTCACTCCCTCGTCGGCTCGAAGCCGCTGCATGTGGTCGAGCAGACGACGCCCCAGGGTCGGATTGATTCCCGCCATCGGCTCGTCGAGGAGCAGCAGCCGCGGCCTGGTCATCAGCGCCCGGGCCAGCTCGAGCAGCTTGCGCTGGCCCCCGGAGAGCGTCCCCGCGTAGTCCTCGGCGACCCTTGCGAGGTCGAAGACCTCGAGCAGCTCGATCGCCTGCTCGCGGACCTCGGCCTCGCGCCTTCGGACCCGCCGGGGGTGGGCGATGACGTTCAGGAGCCGCTCGCCGGGCTGGTCCGGCGCCGCCAGCGTCATGTTGTCGATCACCGGCATCCGCGCCAGGGCCTTGGTGATCTGGAAGGTCCGCACCATTCCCAGGCGGGCGATCGCGTGGGGCCGCGCGCCCAGGATCTGGTCGCCTTGAAAGGCGGCGCGACCACCGTCCGGCCGGTAGAAGCCGGTGACGACGTTGAAGAACGTCGTCTTGCCGGCTCCGTTCGGTCCGATCAGCGCCGTGATCGAGCCCTCCCGGACGTCGAGCGTCGCACCGTTCACGGCCCTGATTCCGCCAAAGCGCTTCACGACGCCGGCGGCCTCCAGGATCGGCTTGCCGTTGGGCCTCTCGGCGTCGACGTCGGCGTCATTCACCGAGGACCATCTCCTCCCGCTTGCCGAACATCCCCTGCGGCCGGAAGACCATCAGCACGATCAGCGCCAGGCCGACGATGAAGAACCGCAGTGCTGCGATCTGGGTGTCGTCGAGGCCGAAGCCGATGAACCGCGTCCCCTCGAGGATGGTCCAGAAGACCACCGCGCCGGCGAGCACCCCCCAGTAGCTGGCGAGCCACGGGCTCGTAGTCAAGGGGGTGGACGGTCGCCAGGTCGAGCGCCAGGAAGAAGCCCGCGAACGCTCCGATCGCGGCCGCGATCGCCAGCGATTGGAGCTTGTACGCGAAGGTGTGCTTGCCGAGCGCCTCGGCGGCGTCCTCGTCCTCGCGGATCGCCCGCAGGACGCGCCCCCAGGGCGACTTCTGGATGAAGCGGAGCCCGAGCGTCGCGCCGACCACGAACAGCCAGACGACTATCAACAGCGGCGCCAGCGACTCCGGATTCGTCCAGCCCAGGCTCTGGAGCCAACCCTCGATCGTCGTCGACAGGTTCGTCCAAGCGTCGTTGTAGCAGGCCCCGGCGCCGCCCTCGGCGCAGAACAGACCCTGGTTGCCGCCGGTCAGCGAGTCGGCGTTCTGGGCGATGATCCGCACGGTCTCCGCCAGGGCGATGGTGGCGATCGCGAAGTAGTCGGCGCGCAGGCGCAGCGACGGCAGGCCGACCAGGAGCCCGAAGCCGATCGCGATCAGCATCGCCACCGGCAGCGAGAGCCAAAACGAGAACCCCGCCTTCAGCACCAGGATCGCCATCGCGTAGGCGCCGACGGCCATGAACCCGGCGGCGCCGAAGTTGGTCATCCCGGTGTAGCCGACGTTGAGCTGCAGCCCCAGCGCGACCAGGGCGTAGATCCCCGCCAGCACGCCGACACCGATCCAGAAGCCGGTGTCGGTGAAGAAGTTGAGCGTCAGTCCCAGGGGCAGGATCACGCTTGGATCGTGCGCGGGCATCGCTTCAGAGCCACGAACCCGACCCCGATCTTCCACTTCGCGTCGATGAACAGCGTCGACCACTCGGTGACCAGGCCGAGCAACATCCCGCCCGCAAGCGCGCCGTAGGCGTCGCCGATGCCGCCCAGGATCACGGCGGCGAAGATCGGCAGCAGGAGGTCGAAGCCGAAGTTCGGGCTCAGGGCCGTCACCGAGGCGTCGAGCACGCCGGCGAGCCCCGCCAGGGATCCCGCGAACACCCACGTGTAGATGATCACCCGCCGGGTGTTGACGCCGGCCGTCTCGGCGAGGTCGAGGTCGTCGGCGAGGGCACGCATCCGCTTGCCGAGCAGCGTCTGCCTGAGCATCAGGCCGATCGCGATGATCACCACGAATCCGATCGCGATCACGATCAGCTGCATCCGGCCGATCCTCAGGCCCAGGAGGCTGACCGTGGCGGTCGTGTTGACGTCGAGAAGCCGGACGTCGGTGCTCCAGAACCACTGGATCGCCGAGCGGATCACCAGGGCGAGGC
>VAYK01000105.1:0-10380 GCA_005884985.1 Actinomycetota bacterium
ACCTCGGGGACGTAACGCCCGCCGTAGATGCCGAAGCGCTCCTCGACCGCCGCGACGCTCACGCGATCACCTGGGAGCCCGAGGCCCTCTGGGCTCGCTCGAGGAAAGCCGCCATCAGAGCGTGGTCCTTGACGCCCGGCTCGGCCTCGACCCCGCTCGCCACGTCGACCGCGATGGGCCGGGCGGCGGCCACCCCTTCGGCGACGTTCTCGGGGGTCAGGCCGCCGGCGAGAATCAGCGGCACCTCCGAGCGGCGCACGCCGAGCAGCCCCCAGTCGAAGCTCTCACCCGTGCCACCCGACGTCCCCGGCCGGTGGGCGTCGAGCAGGTGGAAGTCGGCGCGGTACGCCTCGGCGGCCCGGACGTCGGCGGCGCTGCGCACCCGCAACGCCTTGATCACCTTGCAGCCGGTGCGCCGGGCCGCCTCTCGGCAGAACGCCGGCCCTTCGTCGCCGTGAAGCTGGACCATGGTGAGCCACTCGTCCTCGGCGGCGGCGGCGAGTTGCGCCAGGGTCGGGTTGACGAACACCCCCACGATCTCGAGACGACGCCTGAGCGCGGCACCGATCTCGACCGCCACGTCCGGCTCGCAAAAGCGGGGGCTCTCGGGGTGGTGGTTGAGCCCGATCGCCCAGGCGCCGAGGCGCACTGCCTCCTGCGCGTCGTCGAGATTCGTGATGCCGCAGAACTTGACCCTCATCCCGACACATAATGCCGAGCGCGCGCTCGGGCCAGCGACGAAGTGACTACGGCTTTGCTGAGGCCGGGCGGTTGCCCAGGGTGACCGTGACGGTGCGGCTCGCGCTGCCATGGGCCAGGCTGAGCTGGATGTCATCGCCGGGTTGCTTCTGGTTCACCGCGCTGATCACGTCGTCCATGCCGGTAACCGGCTTGCCGTCGATGGCCGTGATCAGGTCGCCGCCGGCGCGGATCTGCTGGCCGCCGATCGAGACCGCGGCATTGCCGCCCTTGACCCCCGCCTTGTCGGCCGGTCCATTTGGCACCACGGTCTGCACCAGGGCGCCCTGCTTGGTGGGGAGGTTGAGGAGGTTGGCGATCTGAGGGGTGAGATCGGTTCCGCTGATCCCGAGGAAGGCATGCTGGACCTGGCCGTTGGCGAGCAGCTGCTGGACCACCTGGTGGGCGGTGTTGATCGGGACCGCGAAGCCGATGCCGACGTTCCCGCCGCCGCCCGGCGACTCGATCTGCGAGTTGATCCCGATCACGCTTCCGCTGGCGTCGAGCAGCGGCCCGCCGGAGTTTCCGGGGTTGATCGCGGCGTCGGTCTGGATGACGTTGTCGATCGTGAACCCGTTCGGGGCCTTGATCTCGCGCTGTAGCGCCGAGACGATCCCCGTGGTCACCGTGCGGTCGAGCCCGAACGGATTGCCGATCGCGACGACGGGATCACCCACCTGAAGCTGGGAGGAGTTCCCCAGGGACAGCGGCTGGAGCTGATCGGAGGGCGCGTTGACCTTGAGCAGCGCCACGTCGGTGGATGGATCCTTGCCCACCACCTGGGCGCTCACCGGCGGCGCGTTGTTGGTGTTGCCAAGCGTCACCTCGATCTTCTGCGCCCCATCGACGACATGCGCGTTGGTGAGGATGTGGCCGGCGTGATCGATCACGAAGCCCGAGCCGGTCGCGGTCCCCCCGCCGCCACCCCCGAAGGGATTGAGCGGTGAAGGGGGCCGCGGCGCCGACTGGGCTTGTATGAACGCGACTCCGGGGGAATCCTGCTGGTAGATCTGGTTTACGGTCAGTCCCTTCGCGCTCGTGTCCCGTGGGGCCGGCTGCGGCGCCGCGGCGAGCGCCGGAACCTGGTTGTCGCCGCCCGGCGACTCGACCCAGCCAGCGGCGATTGCGATCAAGCCGACGATGGCGACGACGAGCCCACCCGCCAGGGCAGCCCCGAAAGACGTCCGGACGAATCGTCCGAGGGCGTCGATCACGGGTTTCACCTTGCTCATGCCTTGAGCTTCGGCGATCTCGCTTAACGCGGGTTAACGAGAGCCTTCAGCGACGCTAAGAATGGCTTGGAGGAGCGACGGTTACTCCTCGGAGGCGCGCTCCAGGTAGTGGTCGCGGGTTGCCTCCTCGTCGCGGGTGAGCTCCCGGACGAGCAGCTCGGGGTCCTCGGCGCGCATCAGCGTCTCGCCGACGAGCACCGCGTCGACGCCGATTCGCTCGAGCTCGTCGAGCTGATTACGGCGCTCATAGCCGGACTCCGAGACAACGGTCTTGCCGGCCGGGATGTCGGTGAGCAGCTCCACGGTCGTCTCGACGTCGACGCTGAAGTCCTCGAGGTCGCGATTGTTGATCGCGATCACGTCGGCATCGATCAGCAGCGCCCGCTGGAGGTCGGCCTGGTCGTGAACCTCGATCAGGCAGTCCAGGTCGACCGCCCGCGCTTCTCCGTACATGGCGGCGAGGTCTTGATCGTCGAGCGCGGCGACGATCAGCAGCACGGCGTCGGCCCCGTTCGCCGCCGCCTCGTAGAGCTGATACGGATCCACGACGAAGTCCTTGCGGAGGATCGGCAGCTCGGATGCCTCGCGGGCGGCGCGCAGGTCGTGCAGCGAGCCTCCGAAGTGACGCTCCTCGGTGACGATCGAGAGCGCGGCGGCGCCGCCTAGCTCGTACGCCCTGACCGTCTCGGCAACGCCGGCGCCGGGCCGGATCTCGCCCGCGCTCGGCGAGCGTCGCTTGAACTCGGCGATCAGCGAGAGGCCCGGGCGAACCAGCGCCTCGTTGAAGGGACGGGCGCCGTCGCGGGTACCGAGCCTTGCGCGCAGACCCTCGAGGGGGACCTCCTCTCTGCGGCGGCGGACGTCCTCTCGCGCGCCCGCGACCAGCTCCTCGAGCCAGCTCATACTCGGAACAGGCTAGTCAAGAGCCGGCGAGAGCACCCGTTAGATCGACCAGCCTGGCGAGCACGGTCCGCGCCGCGCCCGAGTCGATCGCCTCGCGGGCCCGCTCCACCCCGCCCCGAAGATCGTCCGCGCCCCCACCGACGAGGATCGCGGCGCCGGCGTTCAGCAGCACGACGTCCCGCGGCGGCCCCTCCTCGCCGTCGAGCACGCGCACCACGATCGCCGCGTTCTGCTCGGGCTCGCCGCCGGCGATCTGCTCGATCCCCGCGCGCTCGACCCCGAACGCCTCCGGCTGCACGAACCACTCCTCGGTACGACCGTCCTTGACCTCCACGATCCGCGTGTCCTCGGCGACGCTGATCTCGTCCACGTCATCCACCGCGCAGACGACGAGCGCCCGCTCGCAGCCCAGCCCGACGAGCGCCTCGGCGATCGTCTCCTGGTAGCGGCGATCCGAGACGCCGAGCAGCTGCCTGGTGGCCCCGGCTGGGTTCGTGAGCGGACCGAGGAAGTTGAAGATGGTTCGCACCGCCAGCTCCTTTCGCACGGGCACCACGTGCTTCATCGCCGCATGGTGTCGAGGGGCGAACATGAACCCGAAGCCGATCTCGTCGATGCAGCGGGCGACCTCGGGGGGACCGAGGTCGATTCGCACGCCGAGCGCCTCGAGCAGGTCGGCGGAGCCGCAGCGGCTGGTGGTGGACCGATTGCCGTGCTTGGCGACCGCGCACCCGGCTCCGGCTGCGACCAACCCGGCAGCGGTCGAGATGTTGAACGTGGACGGACCGCCACCGGTGCCCGCCGTATCGATCAGGTCGTCGCGGGCCGCGTCGACCTCGGCAGCCAGCCGCCGCATCGTCCGTGCGAGCCCGACCAGCTCGGCGACCGTCTCGCCCTCGGTCCGCAGGGCGACCAGGAAGGCGCCGGTCTGGACCTCGCCGGCCCTGCCCTCCATGATCTCGTCGAGCACCGCCGAGGCGTGGTCGGCGGTCAGGTGGGTGCCGGAGCAGACGGCGTCGAGCGCGCGGGTGAGGATGTCGTTGGGCAAGGTCTGAGGCGGCGCGCCTAGGGTTCGAGGAAGTTGCGGAGTATGTCCTTTCCGTGGGGCGTGAGCACGGACTCGGGGTGAAACTGCACGCCCTCCGCCGGCAGCTCGCGGTGGCGGACGCCCATGACGACGTCTCCCAGCGTGGCGCTCAGCTCCAGCTCCGCGGGAAGGTCGGGGTCGGCGACCAGTGAGTGGTAGCGGCCGGCGCGCAGTGGGCTGTCCAGGCCGCGCAGGATTCCCTTGCCGTCGTGCTCGATCTCGGCGTCCTTGCCGTGGATGGGCTCGCCGCGGATCGTGCGGCCGCCGAACGCCTCGACCATCGACTGGTGGCCGAGGCATACGCCCAGCGTCGGAACGCCGGCTTGGGGGAAGTCCCGCGCCGCCTCGAGCGAGATGCCGGCGGCGCCCGGGGTGCACGGCCCCAGCTCCGCCCCCAGCTCGCCCAGGTACTGCACCAGGTTGTAGGTGAAGCTGTCGTAGTTGTCGATCACCAACACGCGCATGGCCTAGGGCCATTCCGGTTGGCCAACCGCGAGCTCCACGGCCTGAAAGACGGCCTTGGCCTTGTTGACACTCTCTTCGTACTCGTAGTCCGGTTTCGCGTCCGCCACCGTGCCGCCACCGGCCTGCACGTGGACCAAGCCGTCCTTGACCACCACGGTGCGGATGTGGATCGCCGTGTCGAGATCGCCGCTGAAACCCACATACCCGATCGCGCCGCCGTAGGAGCCGCGCTTGTGGGGCTCGAGCTCGTCGATGATCTGCATCGCCCGGACCTTCGGCGCCCCCGACAGCGTCCCGGCCGGGAGCACCGCGCGCAGCGCGTCCATCGCAGTGACCTCGGGGCGAAGCTGGCCCGAGACCTGGCTGACGATGTGAAGCACGTGCGAGTAGGTCTCGACGACCATCAGCTCGTCCACCTCCACCGACCCGTACTCGCAGACCCGGCCCAGGTCGTTGCGCCCCAGGTCGACCAGCATCACGTGCTCGGCGCGCTCCTTGGGGTCGCCCAGGAGCTCGTCGGCCCGGCGGCGATCCTCCTCCTCGCTCGCCCCACGCGGGTAGGTGCCGGCGATCGGCCGCGTCTCGACCCGGCGCCCGGTGACCTTGACGAGCGGCTCGGGTGAGGCGCCGGCGAGCTGGAACTCGCCGAAATCGAGGAAGTACATGTACGGCGACGGGTTGATCGTGCGCAGGCCGCGGTAGATCGAGAACGCCTCGACCGGCGAGGGCGCCGAGAAGCGCTGCGACGGCACCACCTGGAAGGCATCGCCGGCATGGATGTAGTCGACGATCCGCCGCACGTTGGCCTCGAACTGCTCGCGCCTCATGTTCGACCTGAAGCCAGGGCCTGCGAGCTCCTCGGCTGCGCCTGCGGAGGCCGCGGGGTCGCCGGCAGGACGAGCTCGCGGCGGCGCCACGGGCACCGGACCGCGGAGGCGCTCACGCAGGTCCGCGATCGTCCCCGCCGCCCGCGCGTAAGCCGCGTCCACGTCCGACTCCTCATCCACCAACGCGTAGGCCATCAGGGTGAGCTCATGGCGCAGGTGGTCGAAGACGACCAGCACGTCGCTCAGCATCAGCGCCATGTCCGGGAGCCCGATCGGGTCCGGGTTCGGCTCGCCCAGCGGCTCGACCGTGCGAACGAGGTCGTAGCCGAAGAACCCCACCGCCCCACCCGCGAACGGCGGAAGGTCGTCGAGCGGCGCCAACCGGTAACGCCCGAGGTACTCGCTGACCGCGGCGTACGGGTCCGGGGCGTGATGACGGGCTCGCGGCCCGGCTCCCGCGGTCGCATCGCCCGGCCACTCGCTGAGCACGCCGTCCTGCCAGCGCAACACCGCGCGAGGGCTGAAGCCGAGGAACGAGTAGCGGCCGAGGCGTCCCTGCTCGGCGGACTCGAGCAGGAAGCAGGGGCCCTCCATGCGCAGCTTCAGGAACGCGGAGACGGGCGTCTCGCAATCGTCGACGAACGACATCCGAACCGGGATCGCGTTGCCCTCGCGAGCCAGCTCGCGTGCCCGCTCGATGCTGGGGTCGAGGTCGAGCTCGGCCTCAGCGCTTACAGCCATGGGCCCGGGGTTCGGGGCCGTAACGCTCAACTGCGGCGGCCATTCAGCATCTCCAGCACCGCGGCGATCGAGATCCCGCGCGAGACCAGGAGCACGTGCAGGTGGTAGACAACGTCGGCAGCCTCCTCGGCGACCCGCTCCTCGGACTCCGAGCCGGCGGCTTGGGCCACCTCCTCGGCCTCCTCGCGTACCTTGTTCGCGATCCGCGGCGGATCCTCGAGCAGCTCGACGGTGTACGAGCCATCCGGCCGGAGTTGCCGGCGGTCGAGCAGCGTGCGCTCGAGCGCGGGCAGCGCCTCGTAGGTGGCCGGGGCGGGCTCCCCGTCGGCCGGCGACGCCTCGGGAGCCGGGTCCGCGCTGCCCTCGAGGTCGCGGTAGAAGCAGGACCGCTGGCCCGTGTGACAGGCGGGACCCGCGGGGTCGACCAAGGCAACGAGCGCGTCGCCATCGCAGTCGTAGCGGATCTGGCGCACGCGCTGCACGTTGCCCGAGGTCTGGCCCTTGTGCCAGATCTCATCCCGCGAGCGGCTGTAGAAGTGAACCTCCCCCGTCTCCCGGGTGCGCCGCAGCGCCTCGTCGTTCATGTAGGCAAGCGTCAGCACCTCACCCGTGCGCCAGTCCTGCATCACGCACGGCACCAGGCCGTGCTCGTCGAAGTGGACCGCCGGCGGCGGCGATGAGTGCTCCATTTGGAGGAGTTTACGAACGGGAGGTCGGGCCCATGCGAGAGCGCGTCGATCCGCGCGGGCGGTGACGGGGCGACGTGAAGGCCGATAGCGGGCCGCGCATCTCCTCATGGTAGAGCGCGTGGCGCGCCCGGCCACCCTGCTTCGCCGCGTACATGGCGAGGTCCGCGTCGCTCACCAGCTGGTCGGGATCGACGTCGGGATCCGTGGTCAGGACGATCCCGGTGCTGGCACTGACAGGGGCCTCGTGGCCGTCGATCAGGAAGGGCGCCGAGAAGGCTTCTTCGAGCCGCTCGGCGATCTGCTCCACGACCTCCGAGTCGACTTCCTCGCAGAGCAGCGCGAACTCATCGCCACCGAACCTCGACACGGTGTCGCTGGGTCGCAGCATCGAGCGCAGGCGGCGCGCGACCTCGATCAGGAGGCGATCGCCCGCCTCGTGCCCGAAGCTGTCGTTGACGACCTTGAAGTGGTCGACGTCGCAGAACAGCACAGCGAGCGAGCCGCCACGCCTCAGGCGCGCCTTGGCGAGCATCAGCCGATCGGTGAACAGGGTGCGATTGGGCAGCCCGGTGAGCGGGTCGTGCATGGCCTGATGAGCGAGCTTCGCCTCGGTCCGCTTGCGCTCGGTGACGTCCTGCATCTGGGAGATCAGATAGAGGGTGCCCCGGTCCTCATCGCGCACCGGCGAGACGCTGAGCGAGATCCAGATCACCTCACCGTCGGCGCGGAGATAGCGCTTCTCGGTCACGTATCGCCCTCGCTCGCCATCGACCAGGTGACGGAGGCCCCGGTCGGTGTCGAGATCGTCCGGGTGCGTGATATCCGCGAAGGACATCCCCGCGAGGTCCTCCTTGGAGTATCCGGTCAGGTCGGCGAGCGCCTGGTTCACCTGCAGCCACTCACCCTCCGGGCTGACGATCGCCATCCCGGTCGCGCTGTCGTCGAAGGCGCGCCGGAACCGCTCCTCGGCCTCGCGCAGCGCGCGGTCTGACTCGTGGCGTTCGGAGATATCGTGGAGGAAGGCGTTGAGCCGGTAGCCACCTTCCGTGCGTAGTGCCGAGAGCGCGATCTCGACCGGGAACTCGGTGCCGTCGCGATGCATGGCCAGCATCTCGAACCGCCGGCCGAGGAGCGTGTGCTCGCCCGTGCGCAGGAGGTCATTGAAGCGCTCGCGATAGACGTCCCGGAACCTCGGCGGGATGACGGTGTCGACGAGCTCGCGCCCGATCACCTCGTGGCGCAACCAGCCGAAGTCCCGCTCGGCCTGCTGGTTCCAGTCGACGATCCGGCCATCGGCCCGGGCCGAGATGAACGATTCGTGGGCGGTCTCCAGGACCGATCGGTATTCGACGAAGCGAGCACGGACCTCGAGCACCAAACGATGGACCGTGAGGCCCACGGCGCCCGCGATCATCAGCCACAGGAAGGCGCGGACCAGCTCGGCGCGCGGCGGGTAGTCGGGAGCGCCGGCGATCACCGCGGGCGCGGCAAGCGTCAGAAACAGCCCCGCCAGCGACGCGAGCAGCTGGGTGCGTGTCCCGTAGAGCGCAAACTAGAACACGGGCAAGAGCACGAGCGCCGTGAAGATCGACGTGTCGGCGCCCGCGGCGTCACGCAGGAGCGCGACGATGGCGAAGCACCGAGGCGATCAGTGGCGGCACGAGCAGCCCGGCGGCGATCACCTGGCCATCTTTCGACCGCGTGCTGACGATCAGCACGGCCACGAACGCGGCGACCGCGACGATCACGAACGGCGCCAGCCTTCTCGCGCGTCCACCGTGCTCGAGCGGCCGTTCCATCGGTCGACTACCGAGCGAGTTGCGACTCTCGCTAGTCCGTGCTTGATCCGGATCCACCCGTGACTCTTCCGACCGCTTCAAACTCTGTGACCTTTATCGGCCGAATGGGAGATTTGCTGACCTCGCTTACCTAGCATCGCTTCGCACAGACCGCAATTTGCGGGTTCGGTGCGCAGGCGCGGCTATTCGATGCCGATCCGATCGAGCAGGGCGTCATCGCGGCGCCAGTGCTCGCGGACCTTGACCTGGAGATCCAGGAAGACGTGGGCGCCGAGGTCGCGCTCGAGCTCCTTTCGCGCCGCAGTGCCGATCTCGCGCACCATCCGGCCCCCCTTGCCGACCAGGATCCCCTTCTGGGACTGCGTCTCGACCCAGACCTGAGCGTGCACCTCGACGAGGCCATCGTCGCGCACCTGGATCTCGTCGACCTGCACCTCCACGGCGTGCGGGATCTCCTCGCGGGTGCGGCGAAGCACCTGCTCGCGGACCAGCTCGGCCAGATGGACCTCGCTCGGGAGGTCCGACTGGTCCTCCGGCGAGTAGAGGAACGGCCCCGTTGGGAGCAGCGAGGCGAGCCGGGCGATCAGCGGCTCCAAGCCCGTTCCCGTCCGCGCGCTGACCGGGAATACCTCGTCCACGGCTTCCAGCTCTGCCGCGGCGACCAGCGCGGCAGCGGTCTGCGGAGTGCCAAGGCGGTCGCACTTGTTGACTGCGCAGACCACCGCCGTCCCGTGCTTCGCCCCCAGGAGCGCCTTGGCGATGTACCTGTCGCCGGGGCCAATCCCCTGGTGTCCATCGACGACCAGCAGCGCGGCGTCGGCGTCGACCAGCTCCCTCTCGACGCGGCGCTGCATCCGCTCGGTAAGCGCGTCGCGCGGCCGCTGCACGCCCGGCAGGTCGACCAGAACCATCTGCCAACCGGCGGGCGGCTGTGTGGCGATGCCTCGAATCGCGCGGCGGGTGGTCTGTGGACGATCGGAGACGATCGCCACCTTGGCGCCGACGATCGCGTTCACAAGCGTCGACTTGCCGACGTTGGGCCGACCCGCGAGGCCAACGAAGCCCGCTCGCGTCGACACCCCCGCTGTGAATGGATCGCTTACCGCTCGCTCCGTTCCATCGACCGCATCACCTCCGCCTGCAAGTTCAGCATCTCGCCGCGGTCGACCTCGTGGTCGTATCCGCAGAGGTGGAGGACGCCGTGCACCGTCGCCCGGTGGAGGTCGGTGGCATGCTCGGGGCAGATGACGACGTCTCCGAGTTCGCGGGGGCCCGCGACTCGGTCCGCCCGGTCGATGGGAAACGAGAGGACGTCCGTGGGCTCGTCGTGCCCGAGGTGCTCGCGGTTCAGGTCGCGGATCCGGCCCGGGGCGACCAGCTCGACGGAGAGGTGCCCCTCAACGACTCCCACTGCGCGCAGGGCGGCCTCGGCCGCCGCGCGCAGCTCCCCCGGGACGTCCGCCAGGTCCACGGGCACCGGGGTCAATCCTCTTGGTGGCTCTCCCGCTCGTAGTCGCCGTAGGCGGCGACGATCCTCTGCACGAGCTGGTGGCGGACGACGTCCTCGGCGCCGAACCGCACGAAGGAGATGTCGGCGACCTGCACGAGGATCTCCCCGATCACCACCAGCCCAGAGCGCTGGTCGCGTGGCAGGTCGATCTGGGTGATGTCGCCGGTGACTACCATCTTCGAGCCGAAGCCGAGTCGGGTCAGGAACATCTTCATTTGCTCGGGGCTCGTGTTCTGCGCCTCGTCGAGAATCACGAACGAGTCGTTGAGGGTACGGCCGCGCATGAATGCGAGCGGCGCGACCTCGATGATCCCGCGGTCGAAGTAGGTGCTGACCCGCTCAGGGTCGAGCATGTCGTAGAGGGCGTCGAACAGCGGCCGCAGGTAGGG
>VAYK01000105.1:10409-16696 GCA_005884985.1 Actinomycetota bacterium
CTCCCGCGCGTCGAGCGCCGCCACCGCCATCGCCACCGCGAGGAAGGTCTTCCCCGTTCCCGCGGGGCCAATTCCGAAGGTCACGGTGTGCTCGCGGATCGAGTCCACGTAGCGCTTCTGGTTGACGGTCCTCGGAGCGACCTTGATGCTGCGGTGGCGCCAGATCACGTCGTCGAGGATCTCCGCCGGTCGCTGGCTCGCGTCCATCGCACCGGCGACGGTGTCGATCGTCGCCGGCGCCAGCTCGTGTCCGCGCTCGATCAGGTCCACCAGCTCCTCGACCACCGCCGCAGCGTCCCGAACCTCCCCCTCTTCCCCGTCGAGCGTCAGCACGTTGCCGCGCAGATGCAGATCGCAACCGATCCTGCCTTCGAGCTCGCGCAGCACGGCGTCCTCGGATCCCGCCAGCTCGGCGGCGATCGTATTGTCCAGCGTGAGCTGCCTGCGCGCCAAAGACCTTTCCGATCCCGCTACCCGCCGAGGCGCTCCCGGACCGCCCCGCTGACCCGCTTGCCGTCGGCCCGCCCCTGGACGCGCGGCATCACCAAGGACATCACCTTGCCCATCTCGCTCGGTCCAGATGCGCCGGCCTCCTCGATCGCGGCGCTCACCAGCTCGTCCAGCTCCTCGTCGGAGAGCTGGTCCGGCAGGTAGACCTCGATCAGCTCCGCCTCGGACTCCTCCGTGGCCGCTCGATCCTCGCTACCTCCCCGGCGGAACGCCTCCGCCGCCTCGAGTCGCTTCTTGCGCTCCCGCTGGAGCACCCCCACCTCGTCGTCTTTGCCGAGCTTCGCCTCCTGCAAGAGAGCGCTTGCGAGCATGCGCAGCGCGCCGACCCGATCGCGCTCGCCGGCCTTCATCGCCTCGCGGGTATCCGCCTGGATTTGCTCGAGGATGCTCACGACTACAGGGTAGCCGCGGTCCCCCGGGGCGGCCGTGGCCGGGCTGGGTGGGTGATCCCTAGATGCCCAGGCGGTCTGCTCCGGAGCTGGGCCGAATAATCCGCCCATAGCCGCTGGAATTCGGCCCACCGTGGGGGGTGGGGTGAGGGCCGCCCTGCGGGTCAGCTCTCGCCCCCAGCCCGAGCGCGGGGGCCGTCAGGGCCTCAGCTCCACCTGCTCGACCTCACCGAGCGGCATCTGCAGGAAGCGGGTACCCAGCTCGCGGAACGCATCCACGCGGCCGGTGCAGAGGAAGCGGTACTCGCCCTCGGTGTCGTTCTCCGTCTCCAGGCCCCGTGTCTCCAGCGCCCGCTGGGCGGCCGCGGCCACGGCGTGGCCGGCGGTGACCAGGCGGACGTCGCGGCCGAGCATCCGCTGCAGCATCGGAGCAACGAGCGGGTAGTGAGTGCAGCCGAGAATCAGCGTGTCGACGTCGGCACGCTGCAGCGGCGCGCAGTAGGAGCGCACGGTGTCCATCACGCGCTGATCGAACGGGAAGCCGTTCTGGATGATCGGGGCGAGGTCGGGTGCGGCCACCTCGGTCACCTGAAGCTCCCGTCCCTGCGCGTCGAGAGCGCGACGGTACGCGCCCCCCTGCACCGTGGTCGGCGTCGCGAGAACCCCGACGCGCCCGCTTTCACTGATCGCCGCCGCGATCTCGGCCTCGGGGTCCACCACGGTCAGCACCTCCACCCCGTGCTCCTGCGCGACCTCCCGAACGACGTCCCCGCCCGCCGAGGTCGCCGAGTTGCACGCCACCACCAGCAGCTTGGAGCCTCGGTCGAGCAGGAACCGCGTCGACCGGCCGATCCGAGGCCGGAGCCAGTCCAGGGACTTGGTGCCGTAGGGGAATCCGGCGGTGTCACCCAGGTAGAGATAGCTTTCGGCGGGCAGCGAGACGAGCAGTTCGTGGAGAACCGTGAGCCCGCCGATCCCCGAGTCGAAGACGGCGATCGGCAGCGAGGCACGCTGGGCGCTCATCGCACGATTGTCCCGCCGACGGCGGCGGTCAGGCCGTCGGCCCCGCGGCGAAGGAGATGGCGATCCAATCGCCCTGGGTGCGCCTCAGCCGCTCGGTCAGGCCGTGCCTGGCGAACGCATCGCGGGCGTCCGCGGCCTCCGTGGCCAGGAGCCCGGAACAGATCAGCCGCTGAGGCGCTCGCTCGAGCCGTCGGGCGATCTCGCGCAAGATCGGCGTCGTCAGGTTGGCGACGACCGTCGGCGCGGGGGGCGGCGGGTGCTCGCGAAGGTTCGCGCGCCGCAGCTCGAGCTCGACCGCGTTGGCACGGGCGTTCGCGCCGGCCGCTTCGAGCGCCGCCGGCTCGTGGTCGCAAGCCACGATCGGGCCGAAGCCGAGCTTCGCCGCGGCGATCGCAAGCACGCCCGAGCCGGTACCCCAGTCGGCGAGGGGGCCCTGCGCACTCCCCGCATCGGCCAGGTCCAGCAGCAGCTCCAGGCACATCCTGGTAGTCGGGTGGGCGCCGGTGCCGAACCCCTGGCCGGGGTCCACCACGATGTCGATCGTTCCCTCGCGCGGGGCCTCCCACGAGGGGCGCACCCACAGCCGCCCGCCGACGAGCAGCGGTCGGTGGAAGTCCTGCCAGCGGTCCGCCCAGTCGTCGGGTATCTCGGCCGAGGTGACGTCGACCAGCCCCTCGCCGGCGATCGCCTCGAGATCCGGCAGCGCCGGCAGCTCGCCGGGGGCGCCGTAGATCGCGTACTCCACCCAATCACCGCCCCGGTTCTCCTCGACCCCTCCCGGGGCCAGCTCTACCAGCTCGGCGAGCACCCGCTCGGCGAGCTCCGGGCGGCAGCGAACGGCGAGCCGGATCACCTGCCGCGCCTGGCGCGGGCGCGGCGGCGTGAACGCGAGCCTCCGTCGCCTCGCGAGCTTGCGGAGCCAAGGGACTCGTCGAGCTGCTCGGCAAGCCGTCGCTGCTCCTTGCTCAGGTCGGCGGGCACGTGGACGTCGAGCACCACGTGCTGGTCTCCGCGCGCCGCGCCGCGCAGCGATGGCAGCCCCATGCCCCGCACGACGACGTGCTCGCCGGGCTGGGCCCCGGCAGGGATCTGGATCTCGCGCTCGCCGTCGAGGGTCGGGACGGTCGCCGGGCCGCCGAGCATTGCTCGAGTCGCGGGCAGCTCGACGACCGTAACCAGATCCTGGCCGTGACGCTCAAAACGCTCGTCCTCGGCGACAAGCGCCTCGACGTAGAGGTCTCCGGACCGCCCCCCGGCCTCGCCTGCGTGCCCGACGCCGGAGATGAGGATCCGCTGGCCGGACTCGATCCCCGGCGGGACCTCGACCTCCCAGGTGCGCATGCGGACGGTGCGCCCCTCGCCTCCGCACTCCTCGCACGGCGCCTCGGGCACTCGGCCCTGACCACCGCAAGTGGGGCAGGCGCCGGTTCGCACCACCTGACCGAAGGCGACCCGGGTCACCTCGCGCAGCTCGCCGCTGCCGCCGCAGGTCTCGCAGGCGCGAATTGGCGTTCCAGGCTCGGCGCCGTTGCCCCGGCAGCGCTCACAGGTCGAGACGGCCTCGAACGACACCTCGCGAGAGGCTCCGGTGACCACCTCCTCGAGACTCACCTCGACTTGCGCCGCGATGTCGCCGCCGCTCGCCGGCCCGGGCCGGCCGAATCCGAACAGCTCGCTGAACAACGGATCGCCGCGCCCGAAGAACGCGGAAAGCACGTCCTCGAAGCTGCCGAAGGCGTCGCCGCGCGGGGCCCAGCCGCCGGAGCGCAGGCCCTCATGGCCGAAGGTGTCATAGGTGCCGCGGCGGTCGCGGTCGGAGAGGACCTCGTAAGCCTCGGCAGCCTCCTTGAACTTCTCCTCGGCCTCCGGGTCGTGCTTGTTGACGTCCGGATGCAGCTCGCGTGCCAACCTGCGGAAGGCCTTCTTGATCTCCGCGTCGCCGGCTCCTCGGTCCACGCCGAGGACCTCGTAGTAGTCCCGCTTCATCAGATGGTCGACCCGGTGGCCGCGTGCGCGCGGGAGCGCGCGTGGCCAAGATCGAGGACGCAGGGCGCGAAGTGTGCTCCCAGCACACGAGCGTCAGGCACCGAAGGTGCCGGTGACCGCCGAAGGCGGTGCGCAGAGATGCGCCGCGCCATGCGCGTCATCCGGGTGTGCGCGGTTGCCGGGTCGCCCATCTAGCGCTCGTAGACCGTCTCGAAGAAGCGGGACAGCTGCCCGGCCGCGTCGCGCACCGAGGCAATTGCCGTGGCGTAGTCCATGCGCAGCGGCCCGACGACGCCGACCGTGCCCAGGTTCCTGTAGCCGAGCCCGTAGTTGGCCCCGACGACGCTCACCGAGCGCAACTCCGGAGCCGGGTTCTCGTCGCCGATCCAGAGGAACACGGAGCGCTCCTCGAGCGCCGAGCGCAGGATGCCGAGCAGGCCGGCGCGGCGCTCCAACGCGCGCATCAGCGCGTCCACGTGCGGCAGGTCGCCGGCATGGTCCTCGGAGAGCAGACGAGCCGCCCCCTCCACGTAGAGGTCCGCCTCGGCGCGCTCCTCGAGCCCGGTGAACGATTCCTCGATCTCGCCGATGAACGCCGCCTCGGCCGCGTCCAGCTCGGGGTCGGCGAGGCGGTCGGCGATCATTCGCGCCCCGAGGCCGAGCCCGGCCAGCCGCTCGTTCAGGTAGCTCGACGCCCACTCGACGAGCCCGGGGTCCACCGGCGCCTCGAAGGTGAACACGCGCTTCGTGACCGCGCCGTTTGAGGCGATCGCGACGACCATCGCCACGCGCGGCTGCAGTAGCAGCACCTCGACGCGATGGATGCGAGCGGTGCCGGCGGGTGGAGCCGTCGCGACTGCGAGCAGGTCGGTGATCCGCGAGAGCTCGGAGGTGGTGTCGCGCATCGCCTCATCCACCTCGCGACGCATTTGCGTCAGATCGAGGCCGGGCCCGAGCGGGGCCTCGAGCCGGCGCCCCGAGGCGAGCAACGAGTCCGCGTAGAAGCGATAGCCGGAGTCGGTGGGAAGGCGCCCCGCCGAGGTATGCGGGTGGGTCAGGTAGCCGGCCTGCTCGAGCTCCGCCAGCTCGCTGCGCACGGTCGAGGGGCTCCAGCCGACGTCCGCGCGCTCGGCGATCGCCCTCGAGCCCACCGGCTTCCCGGATTCGAGGTAGGCGTCGACGACGAGGTTGAGGATCAGTTGCTGGCGCTCGGAGAGCATGTTCCACAAATTCTAAGAGCGAGCAATGCTGGCGGTCCGGCGCCGGCGCCGCTCACGCTCGCTGCTATTCGAGCGACAACTCCGCCTCGGCGTTGCGGATGATCCGGTTGTCGCCCTGAGCGGCGACCGTGTCCGTGACCAGGCGGCCGTCGCCAGCATCCTTGACGGTGGTCGTGACGACGATCTCCTGCTCGGGGAATCCCATGCCGCGGAACTGGACCGAGAGCCGCTTCAGGGCTCGAGGGTCGCCGCCGGCGGCTTCCGTGTGAGCCCGGGCGACCTGCGCCATCGAGTAAAGGCCGTGGAGGATCACGCCAGGAAGCCCAACCGATTTGGCGAACTCGGGATCAGTGTGGATCGGGTTCGGGTCGCCCGACGCCTCGGAGTAGCGCTTCGTCAGGCCGGCGTCGGGGGTGACCCTGAGCTCCGGCAGCGAGTCGCCGAGCTTGAAGTCGCTCATTCCGATCAGACTCCCCGGACGATGTCGGTCCAGGTGCCGCGAACCGTCTCCTCGCCCTCCTGGTTGGTGGAAACGGACTCGAACACGTAGAAGCCCCTGCCCTCCCGCTCGTAGATCTCCATGCAGGCGGCGCTGGTGGTGATCACATCGCCGGCGCAAACCGGCTCTCCCCACTCGAACTCCTGACCGCCGTGGACCATCACCGGAATGTTGATCCCGACCTCGGGATCGAGGATCGCCGGCCCCAGCGCCGGCGCGCTGTAGACGACGCAGAACATGGGCGGCGCCACCAGATCGCGGAAGCCGGCCCCCTTCGCGGCATCCGCGTCGTGGTAGATGGGGTTGTCCTCGCCCACCGCGCTCGCGTACTGCTCGATCCGCGCGGCCTCGACCTCGAACGAGGCGGGCGGCCATTCCTTCCCGATTGCTTCCGTCTTCACGGCCATGGCGGCGGGGATTCTATGCCGACTGATCGGCCTCGCGGCTGAGGCGCTCGGCGGCCGTGAGCGCCATCTCGCGATCGGGGTAGTAGTGGAGCCGCGTCGCCTTCTCGTCGTGAACCTCGTAGAGCTGGGCGATCCGCATCTCGACCTCGACCCCACTCCCCGCCCCTCGCCCGAACTGGCGCACGGTGACCACTTCGTAGCGCTCACCGACGAAGTCGATGCGCTCCAACTCGAGCCGGAACTCCTCCCACGC